>WFYB01000228.1 GCA_015490315.1 Sulfurovum sp.
CTCTCCATGCTCTTTGAAGAGTCTACATATCCTCTCAAGCTCGATATCGGAGCGCTCCAGATAGGGGTTGTTGTCGATAAACTCCCAAAAAGGCTCAGGGTTTTCGCAGAGCTTTTTGAGGTAGTGTCTGGTGATCTTCCCCATATTCTCCTCAGTCTCTTTGAGGAGTTTGGTACGTTCGATGGCGTAGGGGATACATATACCGTAGTATTCGCGAGGTGCACCTACTTGTTCAAAGTTGACATTTTGCCGTCTGAGAATACGATGAAGGGATGTTTCAATCATAGAGAAGACTTGTATACAAGGATAAAGAATAAAATTGGTTCGTGTAGCGATCATCAACAAATAGGTAAGCAAAGTTCTTAACTGTAAAGCTGATAATACAGAGTGAGAAGGCAGATCTGAAAGGAGAGCACCTCTGGATATCTCCACGATAGGCAATATCTGGGTTAAGTGTCCAATATCATCTACTTTCCCTTTTCTCTCCATGGGAAGCTGCTGTATTGTGGTTTTTTCATTGATAAAAAAAGCGCGTACTGTACCGATATAGGTTTTTGTCGGATGGTGATAGAGCAGATATATAAAGCACTGTTTATCTTCTTCACTGAAAATATAGCCTTCAGCTTCGAGTCTCTCTTCTGATATCCCATATTTTTTCGAAAACACTTTTCTGCGAACATCTTTGACATGCTCCATATCCTCCGGTGTTGTGGCGAGCCGGATGCTGTACTCTTTGGTGAGCAGCGCCCACACGGTATCATCATTCATTTTTTTCCTTTGCGTTGAAGCCTTTGGCAATTGTTTTCACATTATAGTAAAAGATGCGTTAAGGTCACTTTTTGACATTTTTTGACATTTTTTGTGTAGAATGGTGAAAAAGTTTTATATATTACGAGGGAAGGGTATATCTCATGAGGCGTATGATTTTGATATGGGCGGCTTTGTCTATGCTGCTTTGGGCTGAGCAGATCGATCAGCTTTTGGATACCTACGGACAGAAAAATGACTTAAGTCAGCAGACAATCGATGAAAACAAAGGGCATCTGGTTCTCTTTACCCGTGAGCGGCTGGAGCAGATGCATGCCAAGACACTCAAAGATGTTTTTAAGACAACACCATCAATTTACTATAATGAAAACAGATATGCACTTCCTGATCCGCTTTCGGGAGGTCTTTTTAGTCCCTATCTGAGCAACTTTATCCGCCTCTATATAGATGGGGTCGAGGTGACGCAGGGGTGGATGGGAAGCGGTCTGCTGCTCTATGGCGATCTCGATATCGATTTTGTCGATCATATCGAGTTTTACTATGCGACACCATCCTATGAGACTGCTACAGAGCCTGCCTATCTGACGATCTTTCTCTACTCCAAAGATCCTGAGCGAGACAGCGGCGGCAAGATCGATCTCATCGGCGGAAGCCGCGGCTACAATGCCCAGAGTCTTAGCTATGCAGGCAGTACCGAGCGCTTCAAATATCTGCTCAACCTCTCACATACCGATGCGAAAAGGCAGAAGATCCCCAACGGTACCGACAGAGCGCTCTCGCGCGATTTTGAGCGTACGCAGCTCTTTTCGTATATCAAGGGTGAAGATCAGTTCGCGCACCTGCAGATCATGCAGAAGCGTACAGATGCATTGGCAGGATTGAGTTTTGATGCGACACCGCTGGTATCAAAGGCAGATTATCTCAATCTCCACTTTGATTATGGTATTGCCTTTGGTGAAAACTGGGAAGCACAGTTTACCTATGAGTGGCTCCATACAGATATCAAACAAAAAGATGACCTTCCTTTTGCCTTTGGCAGAAATATACCTCTAACCCAGCTCTATGCAAAGGTCAAAAACAGTACCTACAGTGCAGAACTGACATACAACAAAAAGTATGGCGCACACCATGTGACAGCCGGTGTGAAGGGACGTGTGAAACAACTTGATATGTTTAAGATCGAGGGGGTAGGCAATGTCACTCCTGATTTTGATGAGGAGACGATACTCTCGGCATTTTTGCAGGATCAATATCTCTTGAGTGAGAGCGCTTTGCTCTCGTTTGGGGTAGAGTACAGCAAGCTTTTGCGCAATGCGACGATTGACAATGATGATCTGCTGCAAATAAGAGTGGGATATATCTTCCATCGTAACCACTGGAGCTACAAAACCTATCTCTATCGTACAATGTTTGCACTCGATCCTTTCTCAAGGTATCTTGGAAGTACCAACCCCTCCGATATCCCGTCACAATCTACGATAGGTATAACGCAGGAGCTCTCCTATACAGATGAGAAGTCGCGTGCACGTTTGATGCTGCTGCTGATGAAAGACAAGAACGGATTGGTACAGAGTCAGGGTACCGGGACAGGCAATACCAAATATTTCTTCTCGATTCTAAATTATGATTACAATTTTGATACAGAGAATATGCTTAAGACGCAGTTTTATTATGCGCGCTATAAAGATATCTTTTTCCTTGACAAGCTTGAGGATTACAGTGGTTATGTTTCTCTGTTTAACAGTTATGACAATTTTGATTTCTACAACGGTGTGGTGTGGCATCAAAACAGTATCGATCACAAAAACTTCTTTGATCTCACCTCTACGATCAGTTGGAATGCAACGGAAAATCTGACACTCACACTCAAAGGTGACAATCTGCTGGATAAAGCCAAAGAGACCAGAATGCTCAGGATAGATCCGACTAGCGGTACGCCTCTGGCACCGCTTTCTGTATCGCCTATAGACAGACGCGTTACCATAGAACTGGAGTATACATTCTGATGAAAAAGATATGGATGGTCATCTTGCTGTTGTGGGGGCATCTCTATGCGATGGATACCCAAAGTACGCTCAATCTCTATGAGGATATCCTCTCTACGTTAATTCCAAAAGAGATGATTAAAGTCTATACTCCCAACAGGGAACTGCATGATGTCTTTACCCATTCGATGAGACTGATACCGCTCTCGCAGCCCAATGAAGCAGATATTATCATCATTCCAAACAAGATAGCCTATGAGAATATCGCTGCCAGACTGAGAGATCAAAAAGATTTGAAAATGCCATATCTTTTCGGGACAGACTATCACCTTTTGGAAGCGTACCCCAATGTGATCGGTGCACTCTACTGGCGAAAGGGGCGAAGCCAGCTGCTCTTTGTCAGAAACAGGCTTAAAAAACTGGGAATCACCCTGCCGGATAAATACCGAAAATACAGTGTGGAGAGCTTATGACTTCAAGGAACAATACAAAATACTTTTTTGCCATTATGGCGCTGATGATAGGGTTTGCACTCTATTTGCAATACTCTATCACCAAAAGTACCGAATCACTGCATGCACTGGAAGTGAGCAAGGCAGTGCAGTATGCCAACAGGATCAGCACGTATATCAAGGCAGAAACAGAGGGTGATTTGGAATCATATTTGCGCACGCATACACAGAAAAGAGAAGCCCTAAACAAAATTTTGCACACATTTTTGACAGATGAATTCAAATATATTTATCTTTTGAAAAAAGACAAAGAGGGGCATTACCGTTTTTTGCTTGACGGCTCTCTCTCTGATGAGGAGGAGTTCAACGCTATCTTCTTTCCAAAAAGTGAACAGTTTGACGATGTCTATCGCAACGGAAATGCCCAGATCGTGCAGCAGGAAGGGAAAGATGGCGCCAAAGAGGTATGGCTTTCGCTGCTCTATCCTGTGGCAAACAAGCAGGGAAGTACAGAGGCGCTATTGGTTATAGATCTCTCTCAGAACTATGCATCCTACCTTAAACATCTGAACTCTCCAGTCTCCCAAACAGTAACACTTATGCAGATTTTTCTCTTTGCCAGTCTTATATTGATCATCTATTTGACATATAGCTACTATAAGTTCAGAAAAAACATCATGCAAGATGCTTTGACCTGTACAGGTACCAAGGCGTGGCTGAACGAGTTTTTGCGTACACACCCTCTTGATAGATACAATGTTGTTTTGATAGATATCGATGAGTTCAAGCGGCTCAATCAAAGGTTCGGTGAGGAAAACGGTAACAAAATATTGAAAACATATATAGAGACGCTGAGGCAGCAGATCCCACCGCATAGCAAAGTGGTACGTACGGTTGGTACCGAGTTTATGGTTTTGATCCCAAAAAGTGAAGATCTTGAAACAGTATTAAAGTCACTTTTTGAGACCTTGAGAGCAAAGGAGTTCAAAATAGAGAATGAATCGGTGCAACTGACTGCATCGATGAGTGCAATGTACGTTCCAGAAGGTGCACGCTCTGAGGATAAGATACTGCGTCTTCTTGATGAGAAGATGCTGGAGATCAAAAGCCGTGGCAAAAATGATTATGCGATCATTGGAGAGAAACGTCTGGATGATTTGAGGTTTTCAGATATGGAATTTATCAAAAAGGCTTTGGACGATGAACGTGTGACCTGTCTCTTTCAGCCTATCTTTAAGACTCAGACAAAGGAGATCGCCAAGTTTGAAGCACTGGTACGTTTCATCGATGATGAAGATCCTTCCAAGCTGATCTCGCCTTTTCATTTCCTTCCTGTTATCAAGGGGACAAGCCAGTATATCAAGATGAGCAAATTGGTGCTGCAGAATGTTTTTGCTGCGTTACAGAAGTATCCCGATATTGAGATATCAGTCAACCTGGATCTAACCGATCTCTATCATCGAGACATGATGACAGTGATCGAGAATGTACTGTGTGAACACAAAGCATTTGCCAAGCGACTGACCTTTGAGATCGTCGAAGACATGGAGATCAAAGATTTTGAGAAGGCGGCAAATATTTTTAATATGTTACGTGCACATGGTTCCAAGATCGCACTTGATGATTTCGGAAGCGGTTATGCCAATTATACCTATTTGATCAAACTTGAGTGGGATATTATCAAAATAGACGGTACTTTGATCAAAGAGCTGACAGCAAATCCTAAACGTGCTGAGATGGTCGTACAATCTATCAATGAATTGGGTATCTTCTACAACTGCAGTGTTGTTGCCGAATTTGTTTCAGACGAAGAGACATATAACAAAGTCAAGGCACTGTGTATCGAATACTCTCAAGGGTTCTACCTCGGTGAGCCCAAACCGATAGAAGCCTACCTCGATCCGGAAAGTTGACTTACGATATTTAACTTACTTGGATATAATACTTCACTTTTAGAATCAAATAATAATAGCGGAGTACAATATGGGTATGTTTGAAGATGATGACAACGATTACGGATATGATGACTATAAAGAGGATTTTATGGGGCGAACGCCAAAGTCCTCCTATTTTGAGATCGCCAAAACAGCCAATCAGAATGTCGTAGAGCATGAGCTCGAAGCGGTCTTTAGACGTCTGGCTGTTGCTGAGAGAATGCTGGAAGAGCGCGGACTTGACGAAGCGCTTGAACGTGAGATACAAAATACGATGATCGATAAAGATATCGATGACAGAACGGCGACGGTATTTATAGACC
>WFYB01000229.1 GCA_015490315.1 Sulfurovum sp.
ATCAATACACTCAGAACGATTGTAAATTTCGACTGATTGGGGTACAATAACGGTATGAAAAACGAACGATTTGAAGATAGACGATCCCAACCCGAAAACCGAGGCAGAAAGAGAGAGAAGGTCAAACTCTTTACGACCACTGTCACAGCAGGCAAGCACAAAGGCAAGAGGATAGAGATACCTACTATCACGACAACACGCAGCTCCAAAAGCATCCTCAAGGAGTCACTCTTCAATACCCTGCAGTTTGAGATCATGGACAAAAACTTCGTTGAGGTCTTTGCCGGATCAGGTTCTATCGGACTTGAGGCGCTTAGCAGAGGTGCGGCAGATGCTTACTTTATTGAATATAACAAGATTGCATTCAAAAGTCTCGAAAACAATGCCAAAAACATCGACCCGGCACATGCACATCTCTTTTTCGGCGACAGCTTCGAGAAGTTTGCTACCGTCTATAGTCTGGTCAAACGGAGTGATGAGAAGAGCTACTTCTATTTCGACCCTCCCTTTGCCACCCGTGACGGTATGGATGAGATCTATGACAAGACCATCGCACTGATCGAAACCATAGAGCCGGAGGTATGCGAGATGGTTATCATCGAACATATGACCAATCTCGATATGCCCGAACGGATCGGCGCACTCAGCAAAATAAAAAAGAAAAAATTCGGGCGCAGCACACTCAGCTACTATCAGCCCACACAGACAAAGGAAACAGATGGCACGAACTAAAAAAGAGGATCACATCGCACTCTTCATCGACTGCGACAATATTTCACACAAAGCGATCGAAGGGATCATCAACGAGCTTAGCACCTACGGTGTGGTCAACATTCGACAGGCATACGGCAACTGGACGAAGGAAAACCTCAAAAACTGGGAGGACAAACTGCTTGAGTTTGCGATCAAACCGATCCAACAGTTCGACTACTCCAAAAACAAAAATGCCACCGATATCCTTATGACCATCGACGCGATCGATCTGCTCCATACCAAAGATATCGATGCATTCGCTTTTGCGACAAGTGATTCGGACTTTACACCCGTTGTGATGCGTGTGCAGGCAGAGGGGATCAAAGTATTCGGGTTTGGGGAGAAGAAGACCCCCAAACCTTTCATGGCGGCATGCTCACAGTTTATCTTTACCGAAAAGCTGATGGCGACAAGTTCCGCGGCCAAAGCCGATGAAGCAGCAGTACCGGAGACTCCTGTACGCAAAAGCGGCAGAGAGATGCGGCAGGATACCTGGCTGGTCAATGTACTGCGCAATGCCGTAGACCACACGATGGATGAATACGGCTGGGCAAACCTCGCTGATGTCGGTACCTACATCAACAACTCCACCTCATTCTCGCCCATCAACTACGGTTATAAGAAACTGAGCAATCTCATCAAAGAGATCGACCTCTTCGATATCGCCTATGACGAAGTGAGCAAACAGATCAGCATCAGAGACAAGCGTAACAAGAACCACTAATTTGCCCGATTAGAGTGCTTTTTCCTTCACAGCTTTGCTTTTTCGGCTCTTTGCCTCAGGTTCGACAAACTCTCCTTTGATCAGTCCCGCTTCATAGAGGAACTGGGAGGGTTGATACTCTACCTTTTTGACCTTGTCATATTTCGCAAGAGATAGATAGAGTTTGTCTTTGGCGCGTGTGACAGCGACATAAAAGAGCCTACGCTCCTCCTCTATGGAGCTCATCATCTTCCGGTTTGGGAAGCGTCCGTCGACCAGATCGACCACATAGACCTCGGGAAACTCCAAACCTTTTGAGGCATGCACCGTCAAGAGATTGACCCCCTCTCCTTCACTCAGTTCGCCGCCGCCAAGCACCATCGCATTGACAAAGCGCCCAAGCTCCTTGTAACCCCGTGAGAGATCCAGTAGCAGCCTTGCCTTGCGATCGATACGCTCTTTTGCCACCCTTTTCTTTTCTTCGTCTATCTCACCGTTTTTGAGACGGCCTCTCTGCTTTGAGAGCATCTCGACCACGCCCTGGTAGAGTCTCGATGCGATCGCCTTGCTCAGTACTTCTGAGGGCTGGGAGATATCTTTGAGCGTAAGCATCAGTGCATGAAACTGTGCGAAAAACTTTACCCCATCCTGCGTGATCTTGGGATGTTTGAGCAGTGGATGCGCATAGACTGCCTTGGGTAGATCAAGATGGCCAAAACGTGCGGCACTCCCTATTTCAAAATCATCATCAAAGAGCCCAAGCTGTACATTTTTGTTGGGATTGAGCTTGGGCAGATCCTGTGTTAGCGGATAGAGCACGCCTTGCATGAAGCTTCCCTTGCCAAAGTGTATAAAGCACTGAAACATCTCCTTGGCAAGTGCCGAGCCTACCCCTGAGGCATATTCGAAGATATGGATAAATGCCATCATATCCTTGGGATTGACCAGCAGTGAAGTCAGATCGAGCAGAAACTTGATCTCCTTTGCATCAAAAAAGCTGGTACCCCCCTTGCGCTTACAGCTGATGCCAAGCTCCCTCAGACTTGCTTCGATACCGTCAGCTGAAGCGTTGTTGCGAAAGATCACAGCGATATCGTCATTGGGCACATGGGTATGCTTGATCGAGTGTGCGATCGCCTGATACTGTTCAAAAAGATCATTGTAGATCAGCAGTTTGGGAGGATGCTGCTTGCCGTGTCTGCCTACCTCAAGCTTCTTAGGGTAGATACGCTCATTCTTCTCGATGACACGATTTGCCAGTGATAGGATCGGTGCGGTAGAGCGGTAGTTGGTCTTGAGGGTAAAGACCGCTGCCCCCGGATAGCGCTTGGCAAATGTCGCGATGTTTTCTATATTGGCACCGTTAAATGCATAGATACTCTGATCATAGTCACCTACACAAAAGAGTGACTTGGGCTTCAGTGCATCGATCAGCGCACTCTGCAGGGTATTGGTATCCTGATACTCATCGACAAGCACTTCATCAAAGGGGATCCTCTCCTTCTCAAGATGCGCTTTGATGCGCAGAAGCAGATCGTTGAACGAGGCAAAGCCATAGAGCTCCTTCTCCTTCTCAAAATCCTCTATGATCCCCATATAGGCATCCATCAAGACTTCGTGTTCTGGATACTTCTGTAGAAACCAAACATCAAAACCCTCCAAAGAGGCATTCTGATAGAGCGAATACTGCTCATAGAGAAAAATCGCAGAAAATGGATTGACAGGAAGGTTCATCCGCTCGAAATTACGCTTTTCATAGATGCTGCGAAAGAGTGTTTTGAGTTCGGAGGGCTGCTTGAGTGCAAGATTTGGGTGCAGTGTTTTGAGCCATCGGTAACTCACGGCATGAAAAGTCCCAGACTCGATCCTGCCGACCACATCTTTGGGGAAGTAGCGCTCCAGTCTGGCGATCATCTCACCGGCTGCCTTGTTTGTAAAGGTCAGCAGGAGTATCCTGGAGGGCTCTACGCCACTATGCAGCAGATGTGCGATGCGCCCCACTATCGTCGAGGTCTTTCCCGTACCGGCGGAGGCGATGATGAGATTGTGTCCAAAAGGTGCAGTCGCAGCACTCAGCTGCTCCTCGTTGAGTGTGCTTAACGGCACTACTTTTGACCGATGATGTAGTAGGTATGCTTATTGGCTACACGAAGTTCAAGTTTATACTTGTCTGCCCAGTGGCTGACGAGCGCTTCAAATGCCGAAAGGTTGTCCGCAGTAGAGTCCTCGTTGCATTTGATCTTGAGGTAAGGTTCGGAGTTGGACATGGCGATATAGCCTTTCTCAACAGCAAGTGCATCGTTAAATGAAGGGATATGGCGGGAAAACTGCTCAAATCCCTCTGTATTGTCAATGATATCCTTCATCTGCTTGAGTGTCTGCTCGCTTTTTGGGTATCCAAGTTGTGTCAATAGTGCTTCCGGGGTGAGATCTAAGTGCATAATCATCCTAAGTATTGATATCGAGATTAGAAAATGATTGTAACAAATTTTTGATTAGGATTGGGCAGGAAAAGCCGCCGAGAAGGAGATAAATTCAAAGCAGGATAAAAGAGATGATCTAAGATTAAAAGAGTGTCTCCCGCGGTGTCTCTACTCTTGCGATAAGATCTTTGTAGTGCTCCACATTCTGGAAGGCTTTTTCATAGCGCCATCGCAGCACAAACTCGATGATCTCGTTTTTGAGTACCGGTGCAAGCGTCTCAGCCTTGCCGAAGTATCCCAGGGAGATATTTTTGGCTTTTTTCTTACCGTTTTTGTCCGGTTCATAGGTGATCGCAATGATCTGAATATATTTCCCTTCGCGCACTTCGCCGAAATCCTCCTCTTTGAGTCCAATGCCTGAAAGGTTCATCGCTTTGTACATAAAGATATTGTTAAAGTCCGGTGACTTCTCATAGATCTTCAGCTTCTCATAGAGTGCTTTGACGCGTTCAATATTCTGACCTCTGACATCGTCACTCCCGCTATAAAGTTTCGGGCTCTTTTGTTCTACCGGTTTCTCTTTCTCTGCACTTTGTTTTACCGTTTCATCAGACACGGTTTTTGTCGCTTGGGGTATCTCATCCGAATGCTTCTTTTTCTCTTCGAGCTTCTCTTCAAGACGACTGGTAAGTGCTTTGAGTTTATCCAAACTACTAGACATAATGTCCCTTTATATGGTGCTCCCCGCCCCATTTAGTGCTATATTAGAAAATATAATACACTACTTTAAATAACAGTAACTTTAAACTATACCAAATAATATCAATTTTTCTATTTTTTAATGTAAAGTCGATAAATATTAATAAATATATAGATAGATACTTTTCATCACCCGCATCTTAACCATAGTTTCGATAAAATCTGTTTCAAGAATATCATCTATCAGGATCAAGGAAGAAGCATGGACTATCTACAGATAAACGGCGGCAGAAAGCTGGGCGGCACAGTCACGATTAGCGGAGCAAAAAATGCTGCCCTTCCTATCATTGCAGCTACGATTTTGAGCGACCGACCGGTGACCCTGACCAACCTGCCCAACGTTGTAGATATCCGTACCCTTCTCAAACTCCTCGGGATGCTTGGCGGAGAGGTAGCACATGACAATACCCGTGCTGAGATAAACAACGGTGCGATCAACTCTACCAAAGCAGTCTATGAGATCGTCTCTCAGATGCGTGCCTCTATCTTGGTGCTTGGTCCCCTGCTTGCGCGTTTTGGTGAGTGTGAAGTAAGCCTTCCCGGCGGTTGTGCCATCGGTCAACGCCCCATAGACCTCCACCTCAAAGCACTCGAGGCGATGGGTGCCCATATCGAGATCAAAGGCGGCTATGTCCGCGCTGAAGCTCCAGAGGGTCTAAAGGGTGCCAAGATCATCTTCGACAAGATCACTGTAGGTGGTACCGAAAACATCGTCATGGCTGCTGCACTTGCACATGGTACCACAACGATACTCAACGCCGCCAAAGAGCCCGAAGTGGTACAGCTATGTGAGATGATCCGTGATGCAGGTGTCACCATCGAAGGGATCGGCACGAGTGAACTGCGTATCGAAGGTACGGGAGGTAAACCACTGGCGTTTCAAACTATAGAGATCATCCCCGACCGTATCGAAGCGGGTACCTACCTCTGTGCCGGTGCCATTACAGGATCATCCATCACACTTGAGAAGGTAGATGCAGGACATATCCGTGCGAGTATCGACAAGCTTGAGTCGATGGGGTGCAGTTTTGATATCGAAGGCGACAAGATCACGATCCACCCTGCCGAGACGATCCGTCCTGTCAATCTCATCACCACAGAGTATCCGGGCTTCCCGACCGATATGCAGGCACAGTTCATGGCAGTGGCTACGATGGCTGAAGGGGAGAGTTTGATCGAGGAGCGCCTTTTTGAAAACAGATTTATGCATGTAAGCGAACTCAACCGCCTTGGGGCGGATATCTGGCTCAAGGGCTCGACCGCCGCAGTCAAAGGTGTCGACAAGCTCTATGGCGCCGATGTCATGGCTACAGACCTGCGTGCTTCATCTGCACTGGTACTTGCTGCTCTCGTGGCAGAAGGGACGACCAACGTCCGAAGGATCTACCATCTCGACAGAGGCTATGATGATCTTGAGGGCAAACTCTCAAAGCTTGGTGCAGATATCGTAAGAAAGAGCGGTAAATAGAGCGAAAACACTCAGAAGTCTATTTGACCTCTACGACTTCCACCACCGCAGGAAAGCCGGGGCCGACAGCTTTTTTGACAAGCTTTGCTTTGAGTTTGACTATCTCTTTTTGTCTTTTCAGCAGATCAAATTTTGTTGCATTTTGTATCTTGTAGCTCTTATGGCTTTTGTGATCCTCAATGACCAGATAGGTATGCGGTTCAGAGCCTTTCATATAAAGCCCCCCTTCAAGTTCCAAATCGCCGTTTTGTGCACATCCCATCATCACTCCTAATCCCAAAATAGCAAAAACTATATATATTTTCATACTATCTACACTCCTCTATTTCACTATTATCGTAGCTTCGGTTGTACCATTCAGGCTTAGATTTATATCAATTATACCTGTCAAGTTATCACCTACTTTATAGTAGTAGTTTCCTTGTGGTGCCACTGTACCTGATCCTGTTTGCAATCTAGGCTGAGGATCATAGTTGAAGAAATTGATAGAGCCCAACTCATACATACTGTTATTGTAGCTATCAACCGTAAAATCACCGGTATTGTAGGTAGGCAGATCCTGCAGATTATCATCATCAGAGAGCATTACAGCAATACCCCACTCTCTCAGCAGATCTGCAAATGTTTTCCCGCTGCCCTGCGGTGTTTGGTGTACGGCATCCATCACAGCATCTTCATGCTGCAAACTGTTATAGACAATATCATGCAGTACTTTGGCACCGCCATAGTTGCGTACCAGGAAAGTACCAAATGCACTTACTTCTGAGTAATTGGCAAGGGTATTACTCCATGAAGTCAGTGAGAGTGTATTGTTTGCATTAAAATCAGGGTATCTTCCTTTTATATTACCACTGCTGCCTGCACTGCCATCCGCAGGATCCACACCTCTAGGGCCAGTATGCTCAATCTTGGTAGCGATAAGATCTTCTGTCGTCTCGGAGAGCATCTCATTGATCCAGGTATCATCATC
>WFYB01000230.1 GCA_015490315.1 Sulfurovum sp.
CGTTTGCCCATACTGAAAAACTCTTTGGCATGCAGCGGCAGAAAATAAAATGCCTCAAAGAGTGAACTCAGCAGCAGCACCGTGATCATCACAGGCAGCACTTTCATAAAGACACCCATCTTGCCGCTCATGATCAGCAGCGGAAGGAACGCAAAGACTGTCGTGAGTGTCGCAGTAAGGACTGCGGGGAACATCTCAGCCGCACCCTCTATGGCGGCATCTCGGGGGCTTTTGCCCATCTCAAGATGCCGGTAGATATTTTCTGCGACCACGATTGCCTCATCTACCAGCATTCCCAGTGCGATCAGTGCACCCAGCAGTGTCAGCATATTGAGACTGTAGCCTATCATCTCCATAGCGATCAGTGTGATCATAAAACTTGCAGGAATACCTATAGCCACAACCCATGCGATCCGTACATTGACCGAGAGAAAAAGCGCCAAAAAGACCAAAATAAGCCCAAAAAGAATATTGGACGAGACAAGGTTGAGTCTGTTCTTGATCCAGATCGATGTATCGGTATAGGCGACAAATTTTATATCTTTATACTTTGCATTGAATCCCTCAAGTATCTTACGTATCTCTTTGCTTAGTGCGATAGCGTTACCCGATTTGGTCTTATTGATGTTGAGCGATATATTCTCATTGCCGTTAAAGTGAGATATCTGGGTAGGCTCACCCAAGCCGTAATACACGGTGGCGATATCTTTGAGTCTGACACGCTTGCCGTTGATGCTGATCAAGGTAGAAGCAAGTGCTTTTTGATCTTTCTCCCCATTGATCGTAGAGATGTAGAGATGCTCTCCCCTGCCGTCAAGAGTACCTGCGGGAAAGATGGAGGAGATATTGCTGATCGCCTGGTAGACTGCAGTCTTGCTCAGCCCATAGGCATCGAGTTTTTTCTGATCGAGTTTGATCAACACCTCTTTGTCCGTATCTCCCCGTATCTCAATATCGCTCAGGTCGGGAATCAACGCCAATCTGCTCTTGAGCGCATTGGCTGCATCGATGAGTGCCTCTTTGCCTACATCTCCGGAGATCGCGACCAGCAGCAGCGGATACTGGTGAACGGTGATCTTGGCAATGGGTTCATTCATATCTGCAGGCAGATCCCGCTTGGTCTTGGCGATGATATCCTTGACATCGGAGAGCACCAACTGTTTGTCACTGCCATGCTTGATATCCGCTTTCATGACAAAGGCACCGTTTTGTATCGTCGTATAGATCGTATCGATATCTGACAACCCCTTGAGGTCATCCTCTATATTCTCCACGACCATCTTATCCAGCACATCTGCACTTGCACCCGGATAGCCGCCGCTAACCGTGATCTGATCGAGTACCGATGGGGGAAAGATCTCTTTGGGGATATTCTGATAGGCAAAGACTGAGAGTACAAGCATAAAAACCATCAGAATATGATTGATGATCGGTTTGTCAACAGCAAATTGGATAAAGCGTTTGATCACAGAGGCTCCTCTCTACTCATCGACTTCCGACTCAACCGCGATAGAGTCGAGTACATTCTGCTTGAAGCGCAGTGCCTCTACCTGCTCCTTGAGACGTTTGTTCTGGGCACGCAGCGCATTGACCTCACGCTGGATCTTGTTGACCTTTTTGCTCTCATAGTATATCTGATTGCTCAAGTAGACTTTGATCAATGTCAAAATGAGGACAATCACTGTAATCATTAATATCACCGAAATCATCCCGAAGGTAATCCCGTTTGGTCCTCTCTTTTTCTTTGTGGCAGCCATCAGCTATCCTTTGCAAAACGAAAGCTTCTCAGCTTTGCCGATCTGCTTCGGGGATTTTTCTTGAGCTCCTCTTTGGAGGCTGTGACCGGTTTGCGGGAGAGTGCTTTGCCCAGCGCATGGTTTTTACCACAGGTGCAGCGCATCGCCTGCGGGTCACAGATACATGCCTGTGCCCACTTGCGAAAGCGGTTTTTGACCAGCCTGTCCTCGAGGGAATGGAATGTGATCAAAGAGACCACCTCTCCCTCGTAGTGCCTCTGTTCGATCGCATCGAGGAGCCCCTCTATCTCTCCGAGTTCATTGTTGACCTCTATACGGATCGCCTGAAACGGCAGCGTTGCGGGGTGGATCTTTCCCCCTTGTGGGATCACCTCTTTAATGATCTCACTGAGGGCTTTAGCGCTTTGGATCGGCGCTTTGGCTCTGGCATCCACGATCGCTGCTGCCAGCCGCCTATAGCTCCGTACCTCCCCGTAGGTATCAAAGATATACTCCAGTCTCTCTTTGGGATATTCGTTGACCACTTCATAGGCACTCAGCGGCGCATCGGCATCCATGCGCATATCAAGGATCTCCGAATCAAAAGC
>WFYB01000231.1 GCA_015490315.1 Sulfurovum sp.
ACGCGAGAGAGTCTGGTCTTTTTCGTCGCTGCGATTCTAAGATCCGCCGCTTCAAAACGTGCAAGGATCTGCCCTACAACATTCTTCGCTACTGCATCAGGTTTAATGATTGATAGTGTTTGTTCCATCTTATTTTCCTAGAGGATAATTTACTTCACAATGAAGTATTCGGGCGGAATTGTATCTAAAATGTTATTAAAGGGAGATTAAAATTTGAAAGGGGTAGAGTAAGAAAGCCGCTGATGCGGCTCTCTTGTTGAAAGTACTCGATTAGTCTTCTACGACTGATCTGTGTGCTTTTCTATCTTCGATTGAGATATCATCTCTGTATGGCATCTCTGCATCAGGGTTTTCACATACGTATGGCTTCTCACCAAGGTAGTTGTCACCTTCACAGAAGTATGACTTGTACTCAGATGTAAACGGCATATCCCATGTGATACAATCTTCGGTAGGACAAGCCTCCGCACATGCCGGTGTATCAAAGTGATCTACACACTCGACACATTTGTCAGGGTACACATAGTAGTACTCCTCACCAGTCGGGTTATCATCCTCATCTACGATTGCTTCTACCGGACATTCGTCAATACAAGCTGCACAGTTGATACAAGTATCGTTAATTACTACTGCCATTATTATCTCCTTATTTAAAGTTTACAAACTATAACAAAAGTTATTTAAATTACTCTTAATTAGAGAGCAAAGAATGTCTTGATTGCCTCCACCTTGTCCAATTTTTCCCATGTAAAGCCAAGATGCTCACGTCCGAAATGTCCATAGGCTGCTGTCTGGCGGTAGATCGGTCTAAGCAGATCGAGCTCCTTGATGATCCCCGCAGGTGTCAGATCAAAAAGCGTTTCGACACACTCTGTGATCTTCTCCTCTTGGACGTGTGCTGTTCCGTGTGTATTGACATAGATCGAGACCGGTTTGGCGACACCGATCGCATAGGCTACCTGCAGGGTAGCTTTGTCACAGACACCCGCAGCGACGAGGTTCTTCGCGACATAGCGTGCCGCATATGCAGCAGAGCGATCAACCTTGGTGGGATCCTTGCCGGAAAATGCACCCCCGCCGTGCGGACATGCACCCCCGTAGGTATCGACAATAATCTTCCTCCCCGTTAACCCGGCATCCCCCTGCGGCCCGCCTATCACAAAACGTCCTGTAGGGTTGATATGGTAGGTTACCGCTGTCGTATCGATATCATACTGGGCAAGTACAGGATCGATCACCTCTTGACGCACAGCTCTTTGCACCTGCTCAAGAGAGATATTGTCATGGTGCTGCGTGGAGACCACGACCGTATCTACCGCAACCGGCTGATGATCCACATACTTGACAGAGACCTGTGCCTTGCCGTCAGGTCTTAGGAACGGAACAGTACCGTTCTTTCTAACTTCTGCCAATTTGGCAGTGATACGGTGAGCCAGTGTGATAGGCAGCGGCATCAGCTCGGGTGTCTCCCGACATGCATAACCGAACATCAGCCCCTGATCCCCTGCACCGATCTCTCCACACGCTTTGTCCACCCCCTGATTGATATCAGGACTCTGTTCACCTATACCGTTAAGTACCCCCGCACTGCGGTAGTCAAAACCATACGCCGCATCGGTATAGCCTATCTCTCTGACAACCTCTCTGGCAATCTCCTGCATCGGCGCATAGCTGGTAGTCTTTAGTTCGCCTGCAATCACACAAAAACCGTTACTCAGCAACGTCTCACATGCCACTCTGGCATTGGGATCCTCTTTGATGATGTAGTCCAAAATCGCATCGGATATCTGGTCTGCCATCTTGTCAGGATGCCCTTCGGTTACTGATTCACTGGTAAAAATGTATTCGTTCATTCATGCTCCTTCTCATCCATACTTCTTCTTGAAGCTTGGCAAAGCCAATTTTCAATTCATCTCACTTCAATAAGAGATTTTATATACGTCCACTGTCACTGAACTTGACTAAATCACTCAAAAGAGATTTAGTCAAACCCAGTATTGGTGCGTGGCTACGCACCCTACAGCATACCAAGGCAAACACCCAAAATTCCTAATTCCTAATTCCTAATTTTATCCTCTCCGCTAACTGCTCGGGCAGCAGTCCCAAACTCTCTTCAACCAGTCTAGTATTGCCATGGGGGATAAAGCGGTCTTCATACTCAAAGCTCTCAAGTGCCACATCCCTAATCCCCTCAGCTGCGAAAAACTCAAGGATCGACGAGCCTACACCGCCTTTTTTGGCAGAGTCGGAAAAGACAAACCATTTTTTGTATTTTGATGCCAAAGTAGCGAGCATCACCTCATCAAGCGGTTTGACAAAACGCAGGTCAAGGATCGCCGGTCTCTTATCTAGCAGCTTTGCAGTCTCTATCGCACGTCCTACACCGTTGCCGTATCCTACCAGAAGGGTATCATCCTCTCCCTCCTGTAGCAGCGCCGCCTTGCCAAGCTCATACGCTGCTACGTCACTATCCTCTGCGATGAAGGCTCCACGCGGATAGCGAAATGCACAGGGACGGTCATAGTCTCTGGCAAATGCCATGACCTTTTTCATACTTGTCTCGTTGTATGGAGCAAGCAGCGTCATATTGGGGATCGCGCGCAGATAAGAGATGTCAAACGCTCCCTGATGGGTCTCACCATCCTCACCTACAATCCCTGCACGGTCAATAGCAAAAGCGACGCCAAGATCCATCAGACAGATATCATGGATCACCTGATCGTAGCCTCTCTGCAAAAAGGTCGAGTATATCGCACAAAAAGGTTTAAATCCCTCTTTTGCCAAAGACCCCATAGAGGTGACTGCATGCTGCTCTGCGATTGCCACATCCCAAAAACGCTCTGGATATTTCTGTATCGCTGCATCCAGCCCGGTACCGCTTGGCATCGCTGCAGTCACCCCGACGATCTTCTCATCTTCATCCGCCATAGCGACCAGTATTTCAGAGAATATCTTCGTTGCCGCTTTGGCGCTGCTCTTTTTATAGGATTGTCCTGTTTTGGGATCAAATGCCCCTACTCCATGCCAATGCTCCTTGGTACCCTCTGCGATCTCATACCCCTTGCCTTTGGTCGTCTGGGTATGGATGATCACCGGTTTGCCAAGTGCCTTTGCCACTTCCATCGTCTCTACGAGTGCAGCAATATTGTGCCCGTCGACAGGACCGATATACTTGATCCCCATCTCTTCAAAGAGAATCCCCGGTGTGATCAGCTTGAAAGACTCTTCGAAGCGCTTCGCCATATAGCTTGCCCCCTCGGGGAAATGCTCCAGCACCTTCTCCACCCGTCCTTTGAACTTCTGGTAGAATGACCCTGCCATCGTTTGTGAAAGGAGTTTGGAGATCGCACCGATAGGCTTGGCGATACTCATCTCATTGTCATTGAGGATGATCACTACCGGATATTTACGATCCCCCAGCTCATTAAGCGCCTCATAGACCATCCCCGCACTCATACTGCCGTCTCCGATCAGAGCCACAGGGATACGTGACTCCCCTTTGAGTGCGATCGCTTTTGCTGCTCCGACTGCAAGGGATATAGAGGTCGAGCTATGTCCTGCCACATAGTAGTCATAGGGTGATTCGCTCGGCTTGGTATAGCCGCTGATACCGCCAAACTGACGCAGAGTATCAAAACGCTCCTCGCGACCTGTGAGCAGCTTGTGGGCATACGCCTGATGGCTCACATCGAAAATAAAGGGATCTTTTTTGACATCAAAGACTTTATGCATCGCAACGATCAGATCGGTCGCTCCCAGTGTCGAGCTCAGGTGCCCGCCGTTTTTGCTGACCGTTTCGAGTATCTGCGCTCTTATCTTCTCTGCCAGTGCTTCAAGTTCTGTCGTACTGTATGCTTTGATATCCATCTACTGCTTCTTGCTCTTGTTTAGATAGTGTGTGATGAGTCTCTTGCTAAAGCGTATCTTCTCATCGTCATAAGGGAGCTTCAGTTCATCTGCCAAAGTCTTCAACATCTTTTTGCTCACTCCCATTTTTCTTTTTTCTATAGTATTCTTTTTAGCTTCATTTTGGATAAAGTGCTCCGGTACAAACGGCTCCGTCTTCAGAGCAGCTCCTTTGATGATGCGTGCACGCTTCAAACAGTCACCTCATTAAAGACTTTAAAGAAGGTGTCATTCTGCTTGGGCGTACCGACGGTGATACGGATCGCATTCATCCCATAGCTTGCCAGATCCCGGATGATCACCCCTCTTTTGAGCAGTGCATCGGCAATCCGGGTCGAATCCATCCCCTCGTCGAAGAGGTAGGTAATAAAATTGGTATAACTGTCGATATACGCTATCCCTTTCTCTTTAGCAAATGCCTCATAACGCTTGATCTCTTGTTGATGCAGACGGATAGAGTCCTCCACAAAAGCATCATCACCGCATGCAGCGATCGCCGCAGCAAGTGAGAGTGTAGAGATATTGAACGGTGGGCGCATTTTATAAAGCTCCCGGATCACTGTAGACTGTGCTATCCCGTAGCCTACACGCATACCGCCCAGTCCATATGCCTTGGAGAAGGTACCCAGATAGATCACGTGTGGATACCCCAGAAGATCTTTGGGAGTAATCTTGTAGCGCGGATCCTTCGCTGCGGCATACTCCATATAGGCACCGTCGACTACCACCAGTGTCTGGAGAGGATCGACCGCCTCGATGATACGCAGCACCTCTTCTTTGCTCGTGGCATCTCCTGTAGGGTTGTTGGGGGTGCAAAGATAGACAATGCGCGGCAGATACATCCGGTATGCCTCCATAAACTCATCATATTTGTGCTCGTAACTGGCTGTCTTGTATATCTTCGCACCCATCTGTCTGGCATAGATCTCATACATTGCAAAGGTCACACCGCTCATCAATACAGATTCATGCTCATTAAGCAGTGCACGGGAGATAAACTCAAGTACCTGATCGCTTCCTGCACCGATGATGATGTTCTCATCACCGACACCAAACTTTTCACTCAGTGCGGCTTTTAGCTCGAACATACTGTCATCCGGATAGAGATGTGCCTTGTCGGCATTCGCGATGATCGCCTCTTTGACTGCCGACGATGTACCGATAGGATTCTCATTGGAAGCGAGCTTCACCACATCTTCCGGCTTGATCCCGAACTCCCGTACCACCAGCTCGATCGGCTTGCCTGCTTCATAGGTTTTGATCTTTTCAAGTACCTTGTTAAATCTCATCCAAATTCCTATTTTCTATTTTCTATTTTCTATTTTTCTATACGTCATCCGTCTCTTTGACATAAGAGCCCAGTACTTTGATCGCATCTTTGTGTTTCTCAAGTATCGGTTGGATCTTCGGATCATCTTTATGTCCGTTGAACTCGATAAAGAAGATCGATTCACCCTCGACGATATGTGATTTGATCTTTGTCAGATTGACCTCTGCCTCCTCAAAGTCATTGAGAAACTCAACAAGTGCACCGGGCTTGTTGGGGAGTCTCACCAGGATCGATGTCTTGTCATTGCCTGAGGGAGCATTCTCAAAATCAGATATGATAAAAAATCGCGTTCTGTTGTTGGCATCATCTTCAATATTTTCAAAGAGGATCGGCAGATTGTACATCTTTGCTGCCACGCTTGGACAGATCGCTGCGGATTTTGGATCGTCACTTGCGAGTTTGGCTGCCTTTGCCGTGGATTCTACAGGGATGAGCTCTTTCTCATCCAAGCCAAGATCGGTCAAAAACTTGCGGCACTGACCAAAGGCAATATCTTTGGAGTATATCTTCTCCACCTTCTTGATATCCTCTGCCATAGTTGCAAAACTCAGATGCACGTCGATCACCACCTCCGCGATGATCTTGAGATCGTATTCATCGAGCCCGTTGATCGTATCGCTGACGATACCGTTGCTTGAGTTTTCGATAGGCACGACACCGAACTTCGCCGTACCCTTTTTCACCTCTCTAAATACCCCCTGTATCGAGCTGATCGGAAGGTAGCGGCTCATCGCACCAAACTTGCTCTCGGCTGCCTGATGGGTGAAACTTGCTTCAGGTCCCAGATAGGCGACCGCTTCTGGAAGCTCAAGGTTTCTAGCTACTGCAAAGAGCTCAAGAAAGAGCGCATCGATCGCACTGTCGGTCAGTTTACCCCTGTTTTGCTCTTTGAGGCGGTTGAGGATCGCCTGCTCGCGCTCAGGTCGATAGATCGGAGCACCGGTAGTGTTCTTGAGCTCACCTACCTGATGTACCAGTTCCATACGCTCATTGAAAAGCTTCAAAAGCGTATCATCTATGCTGTCTATCTTCTCTCTGAGCTCATCCAAAGTCATACACTCACCCTTTATCGTTGTAGATACTCTTTTTCCAGTGCGATCTGGTCTTCATAGGTCTCACGCCGTCTGATCAACCGCTCCTTGCCCTCTTCGATCGCTACCTCAGCGGGCTTGGGACGGGTATTGTAGTTGCTTGCCATGGTAAAGCCATACGCTCCGGCAGAGTGCACCACGAGCAGATCATTATGCTTCAAAGGAGGCAGCGGCACATCCTTGCCGAAGAAATCACCGCTCTCACAGACAGGCCCTACCACATCTGCAGGACTCTTTTCACCTTCGACACCTACTGCTTCGATCTTGTGATAGGCATTGTATAGGCTTGGACGGATCAGATCGTTCATCCCGCCGTCAACGATCACAAACCGCTTCTCTCCATTTTGCTTCTCATAAAGCACACGGGTAAAAAAAGCGCCCGCATTGGCAACCATATAGCGCCCCGGCTCACACAGGATCGTCACATCCAGCCCCTTGGTCGCTTCGAAGATCGCTTCGGTATATGCCTCCGGAGCGATCGTCTTCTCATCGTCATAGACCACACCGATCCCGCCGCCCACATCAAAGAATTTGATATCGATATCAAGCGCACCAAGTGACCTGACCAGATCAGCGACGATTGCAGCAGCCTCTTTGATCGGCTCGAGATTTGTCAACTGAGAACCGATGTGAAAATGGATACCTACAGGATTGAGGTGCTCTGATTTTTTGGCATAGATATACATACGTTTTGCCATATCGATCTCGACACCGAACTTGTTTTCATGCAGTCCGGTAGAGATATAGGGATGGGTCTGCGGATCGATATTGGGGTTGACACGAATCGAGATACGCGCCTCTTTGCCAAGCTTTTTGGCGACCATCTCAACACGCTTCATCTCCGCTTCACTCTCGAGATTGAGCATCAGGATATCACGCTGCAGCGCCTCTTCGATCTCGTCGTCACGCTTGCCAACTCCCGAGAAGATGATCTTGTACTTGTCTACCCCGGCATCAAGCGCACGTCTGACTTCACCGATACTCACACAGTCCGCACCCGCACCCAGCTTCGCCAGATGGGCGATTACCGAGAGGTTTGAGTTTGCTTTGACGGCATAGTTGATCAAAGATTTTTTCCCGGCGAACGCCTCTTTAAGGGCACTATACCTGTGGGTGATATAGTCAAAGTCATAGACATACAAAGGAGAATCATACTTCTCCACCAGTGCTTTAAAATCAATCTTCATTCGCTTCTATCCTTATCCAAAATGCCCTCTATGAGCCTCAGCGCAGTCTGTCTGTTTTAGGGTGATTTTATCCAAATATTGATTAAAAGGGGATAGATAGCGGCACAGATGTGGTTCATAAAGGTATAGATGGACATACCACCCTTATACTACAGAATGCTATAGCTAATTTTCTTCACTATGTATAAGGGGATTTTCTCTTGATTTGTAAAAGAAAAGAGGGCAAACTATGCAGGTGACTTTATGCGAATAGCATCTTATGTCCTGTGGTATTAAAACAGCTATTCATCCTCCTCTGCATTCTCTTCCTCCTCATCTCCACCATTCCAAAGACAGTTTTCATATCCATCTTCATCACCCTCTCCATCGCCAAATTCACCTTCACAGCCAAATTGTAAAACTTCCTGTACATATTCAATCATAGTTAATCCTTTTTGTATCAAATACGCCTCTATCATACATAGAGGAGCACAATAGAGGCACATTAACCTCAAAGCATTTTCCCAATGTCAACAACTGCATACCATCACCAGTCCAGCCATTTGCTGACACCATAGAGTATCCCACCGGCAATTGCTACAGGAGCTGCCGCAGTAATGATAGCACCGGCCGCCATACCGCCACCCACCACAGAACCAATGGTAGCCATACCAGAAGCTGTCGCTGCCCCTCCATAGAGACCGGATGCGCCAGCCAAAGATGCGATTGATGCACCAGTTGTACCAGCAGTTGCAGACATAATGCCAGCGGCAGATGCTCCCATAACCGATGTTGCCGTAGTACCTGCTACTCCAGCAGTAGCCAATGTTGATCCAGTTCCGACGATAGTTGATGTTTTTGCCATAATGTGTCCTTTGTGTATGTTAAGGTAGTGTCGAATGAGAGACTGGATGTCTCATCAAAACCTCAGGTTTGATAGTCGTATTGTAAGCAATTAATTTCCCATATTTTGTCCAGAATAAAAAACTTTTTATCATGCATTAATTTCGCAAACTGTACAATGCAATACAAACTTAAAGTTTTCATAGACAAAATATGTCTATTTGATGATCTATTATTTTAAAAATTTTTAATATGGGGTAAAAACAATGAAAAACATTATTCCAACAAAGAAGCTTGAGCAGGCTTTGCGTTATAAAGATGACTCAAAATTAAGAAAACTAATTCGGCAAGGATATGATATTTCGGAAATTGATTTAACTAAAGTTTTTAGATTGAAAAATGATATTATTCTTACTCTCATAAAACATAATAAACATATTAATATTACAGATAATAAGGGATATACACCTTTGTTGTTGTCTATTATAAAAAGGGATGAACGAATAGTAGAGGAATTGTTAAAGAAAGGAGCCAATGTTAATTTTGAGGGAAAAGTAGATATGTTTATAGGTGATATAACCCCTTTTTCACTTTTGTTGTTTACGAAAGAAAACATACAAATAATCAAATTACTTATTGAATATGGTGCTGATCTTAAATATGACAATATAGGATGGAGAGCATTTAAAAAAGCTATTTTAGATAATGATGAAGAGGTTTATAAAATCTTAATTGATTGTCAAGTACACATGGGGAAGAGTCTTGATTTGAGTGCTCATATCTTATTCCATGCTGTTTACAATAACAATTTTGCATTGCTAAAAAGAGTGATCGAAAAATATGAAATTGCTGATGTAAATTATACACATTATAAATTTGGAAGAACTCTGCTTCCTATAGCTGTAGCCAATGAGTCTTATGATATGGTGAAATTCTTAATAAAGCATGGTATTGATATTAATCAAGAGTTCATTGATGGTACAAACAGTCTGATGATAGCCGTAAACTATATGTTGGACGAAGAAAAAACAAAAGATAATGAAAAAATTATTCGATTACTCATTGATAGCGATATTGATATTAATAAAGAGACTGACAGAGGGTTTACTGCATTAATGGTTGCAAGTAAAGATAAACATTCTACAAAAAATTTAGAGATATTATTGAATAACGGTGCGAATATAAATCATCAAAATAAAGATGGTCTTACGGCTTTAATCTCTTCTATAAAAGAGAGAAATTTTAAAGTGATAAAAATACTTATAGAAAAAGGTGCGGACGTGAATATACCTGATCATCAAGGAATAACTCCTCTAATGTTGGCTAGTTGGCAAAATGATATTGATATATTAAAACTATTAAGTGCAGCAGGTGCAGATAATGAAATGAAAGATAATGATGGCTATACTGCATATGATTATATGCATTTACATCTTAGCCAAAAAAATAATATTCTTGAAGTATACAAAAAGGAAAATGATTTTCAGAATATCAATAACAAAATTTCTGCAATCGATACAAATCATGGAATAGATAATGAAAAGTTTAAACAATGGTTAGAGAAAAGCAATCAAGTACATAATCCTAAAAAACTTTCTAAATTGTTACATAAATTTAGCAATGACAGGAGACTAAAATACACAAATCATCCTTGGACAGATACTACATATAGAAGTTTTTATAAAGATATAGAAGAGGGATGGAGTGAGATAAAAGATGAAATAAAAGTATTGTCTGAAAATCTCTATAAAGAGATAAACAAATTTCTATTTGAAACTGGTACAGACGAAGTTGTCGGTTTTTCATCAAATAGAATAAAACAACAATTAGAATCTGGCAAGACAAAGCCCGACCAAATCAAAGAACTTAGTTACTTGATAGACACTTTTAAGCAAAGTATTCTTATAAAAAATGATGAGGATTTGAGTTTGCTTGATTTGTTTGGTAGAGTATTAGAAAGATTGCCTGAGGATATAAATATCGACTTGGAGGATATAGAAGATTTTAAGGGGAGGTTTTACACTAATGTAAAACAACTTGAAAGTGCAATTGAAATAATTCTAAAGGATATTTATAAAATTGATAGCAATGCAAACATAAAAATTAGCATTATTTCAAGTGAAGAAATGGTTGACTTAAAAATAATACATAAAAATTCAAGTTATCAAGAAAGTTCTGAAGTATTAAAAAACACTATTGGAAAAACCGGTAATTTTACAAGCATATATGAAAATTTAAGATCAGTTTGTGACTGGGAGGTAGAAACAACTTGCTCGGACGGTGCAAAGGTTATTCATTATTTATATTTGCAACGGAATGGGGAACCCTATATAGAGTCATCAAATTCAAATGATACAAGCAACTTTACACATACACTTAGAATTTATAAATGAGAAAAATATTATTACTTGAAAATAAAGATAGTAGACAAAAGGGCTTTCATAATAAGTTAAAAAAATACCCATCCTTAAACAATATTTTAGGCGATGAAAATTGTAATAGTTTACTTGACCAGTTTTTAGAAAAACAATCAATCTTTGATGATTACGATACAATTATCATCCATGAAAGTATTTATTATGATGAAAAAAGAGAAGAACTTTTTTGCACTCTTACGGATTTCTGTAGAGAAAAAAATCTTGTAAAGTTCTCTGGAAATAATAGAGCATTTTCACTTGAAAGTGATAAGTTATTGCAATTGAGTTCAAAATTGTTATATGAAAATATAGAAGTTTTTTTAGAGGCATATCAAGAGAATAATTCACATATACTTATGTTGGCACTAGGTAAACGGTGGTATCTCAATATATTTTTAAATAGTTTAGAAAAATTAAATCTATTTTTAGAGAATAACAAAAAAGAAAAAATGCAAAAATCAATATTTAGTTCAAAATCTGGACTTACAAAAATAAAGGAGGTAAGTCCTGAAAACTATTCATTTTTGTTTCAAGAAATCAACTCTAATCAAATAACAAAAGAACAAATGGAAAGTATTGTAAATAGACTTAAAAAACTTATTCAGGATAAAACAAATGAATAGTCCTATGCTGATACAATATAATAATACTTCAAATAGTATAAAAGATGAATTTTTAGCTGAAAACATCATAGAGTTCAATTATACAAATGATGAGAAAATAGATGAGTATATTTCAAAAAAAATAATACCGAAAATAAAAGAGCAAGAGGTTGATGCTGTTTTTATCAAAGATTCTCTTTCGGATAACTATCTTGAACTATATGGGCTTATTGTGGCATATCATATTCGCCTAAGTTTAGAATTGGGTGATAAAAGATTTATGCCAATTGTGATTTTGAGTGATATAGATGGATATACATTAAATAAACTCTCATCTTTAGCAAGAATCCTTTTTACAAAAAGTATCTATCTTATTTCAAATACCAAAGAAGGTATGAAAAATCTTAAAGCACAAGTGTTAACACCATTAACTAAGGAGACATATCGTAAGGACTTCTTAGACTTAATCAATATTCAATCACCAGAAAATTCAACCAATCATAGTATCGCCAACGAATGGGCAATCTATCGATGGGCAGAGTTTTTGAAAGTCGATAGTGAAGCAATACGACGAAATAATGAAAAAGTAGCTTCAATGCTCTATTTTAAATATCTTCTTGCCAAAAACCCTAATGAAACATCAAAAGCGTTAGGCTATAAAAGACCCCAAAAAAGTGAAAAAATTCTCTACATTGATGATGAGTGCAAGAATGGATGGAGTGATATTTTTAAAAAATACTTTTCTATCAACAAAGAGATAAATTTCCGTGCTTTTGGTAAAGATTTTAGAAAAAGTAATAAATTTTCAATTATCAGTCAAGCAATCCAGCAATGTGAAGAATATAACCCTGATGTAGTACTATTGGATTTGAGATTGACAAGCAGAGACCACGAAGAGGAAAGGAAGATTGAAGAGTTTACAGGCATTGAAGTTTTAAAACATATTAAAAAACTCAACCCAGGCATACAAGTCATTATGTTTACAGCAACAAGCAAGAGCCTTATACTGGAACGCCTTTATAAATATGGAGCCTTAGGCTATATCAAAAAAGAGCATCCTGAAGATAAAAATAGCAATACTAAAGAAAATATAAACAAATTGAGTGAGTTGATAGACGAAGGGCTGGAGAGAGAGTATTTGAAAAAGGTTTGGTCGATCACTCAAAAACTACAAAAACTAACAATTTTTCAAGAAGAAGATTTTAAAGATTTAGAATTTGAAATAAATTCCATATTTGAAATACTTGATAGTAATATGCAAAAACGATACACCTATGCAATGCTCTCTATTTTTCAAGCTTTAGAGATTGTAAACAATTACTATATTGATGACAGTACAAAAAAGTGGAGAGATGGATACACTGGTGTAGAAATAAAAAGAGACGGATACACCAAGCAAAAAATAAATGCCGTACTTAAAAGATTAGATTTATTTGGTAAGTTTAATAATGAGATAGAGACTATATCTAAAATGAGGAAAAGTGCCATACATCCCCCTGAAAATAGAGACTATGATAAACCAACAAAAGATAACATAGTTAATTGGTTCACAATGCTTCAAAATATCTTAGAAAAGGTAGCAGATGACGAATCAAACAGTTAGAGTACTAGAACTTCTAAAGCGCTTCAATAACGGTCAAAAAGTCTGTATAGCATCATTACAGTATGACATTTTATGGGAAGGAAAGAGTGAAAAGACCATCAGAAGAGACTTAGATGTCATCAGAGAGGCTTTTCCTGACTCTTTTAGCCTAGTACAGGGAGAAAAGGGGTGCTACAAAGCAGTCACCAAAGCAGCTTTTGAAAACTTTTTGAGTCAAGATATAATTACACTTATGGCCAAAGCATTGAGTATTGCCCAACATAGCAACATCTTTAATGGTTTAAACATCGATGAAGATGATAGAAAAATCCTGGAAAAACAAATAAAAGAGTATCAAAAAGTGTATGAGATTAAAAGCAAACCTTTTGAAGAGCAGGTACAAAACCCTGAACTCTTCAAAAAATTGGAAAGAGCTATCAAATACAAACAGAAACTCAAAGTTACCTATGAAGTCAATCCTCACCAAATACAGTACTATGAAATGAAACCCTACAAAATACTCTTTATGCAAGAGAATTTCTACTTAGCGGGAGAAGTAGAGAATAAACCCTATTGCTTTACCCCACTAAGAGTATCGAAAATCAAAGCTGTAGAGATAAAAAGTGAAACCTTTTATCACCATAAAACTGTGGATAATTTCATTAAAGATATGCAAACACCCCTTGCACTATATAGTGAAGCATACAAAGAGAATCTCATTGATGTTATTGTAGAAGTTGATAGAAAAAAAGCCCAACATTTCAGACTCAAAAAACATCTTTTATCTCAAGAGATTTTAGAAGAAAAAAAGAATGGAAATCTCCTCTTGTCATTTAAAGTCACACAATATAAGGAGATAGAAGAGCTAATCAAAAGGTGGATACCCCACATCAAAGTTTTAGAGCCCAAACGCCTTAAGAAAAAAATAGAGAAAGATATACAAAAATATTTAAGCTCATGAAACAAATAAAAACACTAAAGCCAAAACTCAGCCTATACTCTTTTCATCGGTAAGATAGACATAAGCGGCATAGCACCACAGCAATGCCACAGGTAGAAGCGCACTGAGTTCAGGTGTAAGTGTACCGTTTGCACCCATCTGCCCAAGCCCAAAGAGGATGCCCCAGACAGCAAAAGTAGCTCCCAACGCCAACGCCACCACAACACCGGTATTCATCATCCTTGCATGGAACGGCAGCTTGAAAAAGAGTATCAGTACCATGGCAAGCGCGAAGAGAGGTAAGATCACCTTGTCATAAAAAAGCGCCCGGATCTTATCGGAGTTGAGATGCTGAAGGTTGAGCAGATGCCAGGTACTGTAGGCATCGAGAATATTGAGCGCTTTGCCTTCATAGAGGGATTCGATGATCTTCGGCTTGTACCCTTTGAGTGTTTTGATCTCTTTTTTGAACTCCACACGGTAGCGCTGCAGCGTACCGTTGGCATCGTAGAGATGGGTCTTCAGGCGTGCATCCTTTGCGATCCACCGGTCTTTGTCAAAGAGGGCATAGGGAGCATGGATCGTATAGCGTACCTGATCATCCGCTACCTTGAAGAGTGTCAGTTCATAGATCTTCTTCTCGATAGGGTCGAGCCTGTTGACATAGACAAACGTATCGTTGTATTTGAAAAAGATATCATTGATATTGTAGGCATTATATTGGTTCTTCAGAAGGGCATTTGCTTTGTCTTTGGCATAGGAGAACTCTGTCATATTCAAAAAGGTAAACAGGAAATAGACCATGATCGCTATGATAAAAAAAGGAAAAAAAAGCTGCTTTTTGTTGTAGCCGAATGCATGCATGGCGGTCATCGTATTGTGCTTCACCAAAGAGAGCTTGGTGATGATCACGGCAAAAACGAGTGCAAGAGGATAGAGAAGTCCCAGTGCCTCTTGCCACATATAAAATATATAGAGTATCTTGTAGTTCGATGAGTCACTCAGTTTTTGCGAATACTGAAAGTAGTCCATCATGGCAAATGCAAACGAAAGCCCAAAAAGAAGCGCAAGAAAGTTTTTCATATAGTGCTTTGCCAAATAAGCAAAATGTAGTGACGGCATTGCGCTATCCTTTCGTCAGGGGTTCAATACTTTTGAGGCTGTAATTCGATTTGACCATCTCCAGATCATATTCTATCAGTTTTTTGCATGCTTCTGCGACATGTTCTATTAATCTCTCCAAATAGGGGACTTCATCCTGGGAAAAATCATGCAGCACATAGTCTGCTACTTGTGATTTATGTTCGGGCTTGCCCACTCCGATACGCACACGAATATACGCTTTGCCTATCATCGCATCGAGTGACTTGAGTCCATTGTGCCCGCCGTGCCCGCCGCCGCGCTTGAAGCGTACTGCGCCAAACGGCAGATCGATATCGTCATGGATCACGATGATATCCTCTGTCTCTATCTTGAAGAACTGTTTGACCGCCTGCACACTCTTGCCTGAGAGGTTCATATAGGTCATAGGTTTCAAAAAAAGAAGATTGCCGGCTCTGTATAGTTCGCCGTGAAAAGAAGTTTTGGAGATATCTCGGGCTCCAAAGTCTTCGACGAGCTTGTCGATGACTCTGAATCCGATATTGTGACGTGTCTTTTCGTACTTTGATCCCGGGTTACCCAGACCTACGAAAAGCTTCACTGTTTTGCTTTATTATTTAGACTTGATGACACCACAAACAGAGACATGAGGTTTGTCCATCAATTTACAATTTGCTGGTGCTTCGATATCTCTTACGAGGATTGATTCGTCTCTGTCAAGGTCTGAAACATCCAGATCGAATTTTGCCGGGATATCTTCGATTTTTCCTCTGACTTTCAATCTCTTTTTAGAGATGATCAGTACACCTTTGTTCTTCAAACCTTTTGGTGTGCCGTGTGTAACAACCGGTACAAGATAGTCTGCTACCTGACCCGGTACAGCAACGAGAAGATCCACATGAACCACTTCACCGTGAACCGGGTGGAGCTGATACTCTTGAATAACGACATTGAGCTCTTTGTCACCTACTTTTACAGGGAACGCAAGGCTATCCTTATTTCTAACTGTTCTTGCAAACTCACCGCGTTTGAACGCAGCTTGAATGTTCTCTACACCTCTGGCATAAAGATTCGCAGTTAGATAACCATCTCTTCTAAGCTTCTTTGCAGTAGTCTTTCCGATACTCTCTCTAACGATACCTTCTAACATTTTCTATGTCCTTATTTTAAAATAGAAGCGGATTATATCCAAACTATCTTAAAATCTCTCTTCCTCTTCTTCATCCTCTTTGAAGCCGAATACATCGAGTTCTTGATCCAGCATCTCATCTCTTACCAGTGCACCCTTGCCGACACCTTCCATCTTCAGTTTCATATCTGCAGGGTTGCTTGCATACTCCAGTGCTGTCTCTTCGGATATCCTGTTCTCACGAACTAGATCCAAAAGTGCCTGATCGAAAGTCTGTGTACCATAGATCTCTTTACCCTCAAACAAAGCATCAGGGATCTCATAGTCACGGTCTTCTATAATCAGCTGTTCGATCCTCGCTGTCTTTTTGAGTATCTCTACGGCAGCTGTTCTGCCTCCCTGTTTGGTAGGCACCAGTCTCTGTGAGATCACCCCTTCAAGTACCGATGCCAGAGAACTTCTGATACGGTTCTGCTCCTCTTTCCCGAACATACCGATAATCCTGTCGACCGTCTCTTTGGCATCGAGGGTATGCAGGGTAGAGAAAACCAGGTGTCCGGTATTGGCGGCATGCAGAGCGATATCGATCGTCTCAAGATCCCTCATCTCTCCGACGAGGATAATATCCGGATCTTCCCTCAATGCAGCCCTGAGTGCATCGGAAAAGGAGTATGTATCCTGGCCTATGGCACGCTGGTTGATCAGGCAGCCCTTGTCTTTGTGGATAAACTCGATAGGATCTTCGACGGTAATGATATGTTTTTTCGTCTCATTGTTGATCTTGTCAAGGATTGCAGCAAGTGTCGTTGATTTACCCGATCCTGTCACCCCCGTGACAAGGACAAGACCACGCTGGATCTCCGTAAAACTCTTGATCACTTCAGGGAGCTTCAACTCATCGAGTGAAGGGATTTTGACAGGGATCAGACGAAAGACTGCACTCAATCCGTCCATTTGGTAAAAGAAGTTGACACGAAAACGGTTGTTTTCATCCAGAACATAAGTAAAGTCAAGGTTTTTTTCATCCTTGAGCTTGATAAACTGTTCAGGAGACATGATAGACTTGGCGATCTCCTCTACCATATCGGCACTCAGTGCATCTTTGCCAAGCACTTTGAGAACACCATGGACACGGACTCTGGGGATAGCACCCGATTTAAGATGCAGATCCGATCCCTCATTGCTGACCATACTGCGCAAAAATAACTTGAGTTTCTCTTCCATGATGTTCCTTCTCTCTATTTTAGTGTATCGAGCATTTCTCCAAAGGCTTTCTCAAAAGCCTGTAGGCCCTCTTTGAGAAGTCTATCATAGATCTCGTCCATATCAAAGCCGTTATCTGCGAGTTTGGTGAAGTAGCTGTTGATCATATCGTCATCCAGAGGCAGTTTGGGCGTACCCTCTTTTTTGGCGATATAGGCTTCGATCGTGGCAAGTGGTGCAGTATTGACAGAGTGGGGAGCGAGAAGCTCCCTGATGTAGTAGTCAGCAGGCAGATCATCACCTTTGACACCGGTACTTGCAAAGAGTGTACGCACAGCTGGCGTGTGATTCTTCTCGATCAGATTGTATATCTTGGCGGCATTGTAGATTCCGGTTTTGCCTGTTTCGATCCCATGCTGTGCCAGCTCAGGAT
>WFYB01000232.1 GCA_015490315.1 Sulfurovum sp.
CCAAGAGCGATCAACTCATTTTTCTGCTCTTCTTTATCGACCCACTTTGCCACCGTTTGCACATGCAGGCTTTTTGACATACCTATCAAAGAGGAGAGCATAGCGTGGGTCGTCTGATCCTGCAGGTGGGTGACATATTCACGATCGAACTGTACCATATCAAATTTAAAATGCTTCATATACTCCATGGAGGCATTAGAGGAGCCGAAATTGTCGATGCAGATTCGTATGCCCCGTTGCCTGAAGGTATTGAGTGTCTGAAAGTATCCGCTCAGGTCATGATGCGTTTTTCGCTCATAAAGTTGGATGATCAGTCGGGAGGGCAGGATCATTTCCTTTTCGATCAAGGCAAAGAACTTCTCCTGAAAAGATCTATTCCTCAAGGAGAAAGGAGAGAGATTAAAGGTAAAAGAGATACCCTCATCGATTAGTGGCAGGATCTTTACAATATGTTCAGTCAGGGCATAGTCATATTCGACACCTAGTCCTAGTCTGTTGATGATGGGAAGATAGACTCTTGGTAGAATCTCTTTTTGGTTTGGTGCAATTATCTTTGCGACTATTTCATAGATATCGACATGGTTGGTATGTGTATTAAGGAGAGGACGAAATGTCAGGCGAAATGCTCTTTCACGCAGGGCTTCAATGATGTGCTGTTCAACCTCTTCAAGCTCTTGTGCATTTTTAACGTTGTTTTGCTGCCTGTTTTCCTCTTTTTTGGGTTGAACATCTTGTGCTAAGATGAGATCTTTGAGTCCTCCAAGAATTTGTTTTATATTGCCTTGTGCCTTTGTGACGATAGCAAATGCGTAATCTACCTCAATATCATCAATGATCTTGTTTTCTTCGATAAATGTTTCAAAGATCTCTTTGATACCCTCTTTATCACTGTCAAGTGCAATGATAAACTCTGTTCCAAAATTTCTTGCAATAAGCGGATTTTTAAAGCTATGATGTGTAAGTGTTGTGTTGAGTTTATGGACAATTGTATAGAGAAGGAGGTCAACCTTTTCCGTACCGTAGTTTTCATTGATGACAGGAAGATTTCTAATAACCAGTAATATAAGTGTATTGGGTTTATAGGCCTGAATTTTTTCTATAAATGCTTTGTGATTGTAACTTTGTGTTGTTTGGTCAACCATACTCTCTTTGACACTCATATCAATGAGAAAATAGTTGAAATAGACGGTAATAAAGATGATTGCGGCAATAAGGAAACCGTTGATTGGTGTAAGCTCTAACTTTCCTTCTTGCACAAAGAGTGCATAAAATACGAGGGAGACAAGTAGGAGTACCGGTACACCAGCACGCAGGGCAAGCTTAAAACGACGCTCCCTCTCTTCGAGTTCAGACAGCAGCATCAGACATCCAGGTGTTTGACATCTTTGGCGTGTTTTTCGATGTAGTTTCTGCGTGGTTCGACTTCGTCTCCCATAAAGAGCGTGAAAGTTTCACTCGCATTTTCGATATCATCGATCTTGACCTGAAGCAATACACGGTTCTCCGGAGTCATGGTGGTCTCCCAAAGCTGCTCAGGGTTCATCTCCCCCAAACCTTTGTATCGCTGGATATAGGCACCCTTTTTGGCATTGGCTTCTACCTCTGCAAAGAGCTCAAGCAGATCCTTATCCTTGAATTCATCAGTGATATGTTCCTGGATCTTCTGGTAGATATGGATCGCCTCATTGTAGTGCGGATTGGTAAAGAGTGTCTCATCAACGATCAGCTCTTCAAGACCGTCATTGGTCTGTACAAAGTAGTGCAGCTTCTCTTCGGTGACTGCCTTGTTGAGGATATTGTACCCCAAATCAGCGATATATTTTTCCAGTGTTTTTGCCAGCTCCTTGTTGGAGGTACCGATGATATCCGGATTTTCGATCATATATCGCAGTACCTCGACAAGGGCAAAGCGCTTTTCAATCTCTTTGAGGGTCATCTGATAGTATCCTACCAACTTAAAGAGGTCGATGAGATCCGCCTGCCCCATTGTCTCACTCTCTATCACGGATATACCGTTTTCAATAAGGAAATCCTTGAGCGCTTTCTCATCTTTGAGATAGGTTTCGTTTTTGCCTTTTTTGTAGCGATAGAGCGGTGGCTGGGCAAGGTAGAGATAGCCATTCTCAATGACCGGTCTAAGGAAGCGGAAGAAGAA
>WFYB01000233.1 GCA_015490315.1 Sulfurovum sp.
CTTGAGCCGACACGTGTGATGATGCCCAAGCGCTCGCTGCACCGTCTGATAGACAATCTCATCTCCAACGCGATCAAATACAGCGATCCGGGAGGCAAGATCACGATTTCGATCAAAGAGAATGTCCTGAGGGTTTCCGATACGGGGATCGGGATAGATGAGAAGCTGCAGGAGGATATCTTCAAGCGCTACTACCGTGCCAATGATGAACGGGGCGGTTTTGGGATCGGTCTGAATATCGTACTCTCTATCTGCAGGGAGTACCGTATCAAACTCGATCTCTACAGCAAAAAAGGGGAGGGGACGACCTTTATCCTTACCTTTCCAAAAGTGCGCAAGAAGTAGCAGCCCTTACGCCTGCTACTCTACACTCTCCATCAAAATAGCGATAATGTCACTCATGGTGAGAATACCGTAGAGTTCGTTGTTGTCGATGACCAGAAGCCGTTTGATAGAGTTGGTAACCATCATTTTGGCAGCATACTTCACATCCATCAGGGCAGATACCGAGACAGCCGGTGTGTTGGCAATATCGTAGACATTGAGCAGATCGATATCGCCATCTTCTGCGACGATACTCTGGAGGATATTTTTGAATGTGAGCAATCCATAGGCACCGGAGGGGGTGGACTTCTCGACAACAACTGAGCGGACTTTGTGTTCACGCATCAGCTTGAGTGCCTCACGTACAGGTGCCATCGGTGATACGCTGATGAGTTTGTTTTTAGGGGTCATAACCTCTTTGACTAACATAGTTGCTCCTTATAGCATGGTTTTGATATCATCTTCAAAATGGTGCAGCTCCTGGGTATCCAGCCCTGCGACATGGCTTAGCGGTATGGTAAAGGCATATCCGACATTGTCCGGATTGTCCAGATCGAACGCCTGCCGCAGCGCACGCATCACCTTGAGTGAGACTTTGCGCGGCAGGATGAAGAGGAGTGCGGAGACATTCTCCTCGAGGGTCAGTCCGAAAAAAACCTTCTTCTCCTCCAGCCCGATTGAGCGTCCGTGCAGGATCGTTACCGAGCCTGCACCGGCATTTTTGGCGACCTCTATGGCCGCCTCTTCATCTTTGTCGGCGACAACAACAACTAAAGCGCTAAATTTCATTGATATATCTCCTTTCCAAGAAGCGAAGCTCCTTGAAAATTCCTCTCACTGAAGCTTTGCCTTCGGCAAGAGAAACCTTCATGATTTTTATATCGGTGTACGTGTATGGAAAAACATGAATGTTTCATACTATCCTCCCTTTTTTCTTATAGTATTCGGCATGGATGCCGTAGCCCATGACAGTGATCATCGGAAAGAGTGATGCAAAGGCGATGAGCCCGAAGCCGTCGATGAGCGGATTACGTCCGGCGATATTTTCTGCAAGCCCGAGCCCCAGTGCCGCTACGAGTGGTACAGTCACGGTGGAGGTGGTCACCCCGCCGCTGTCATAGGCAAGCGGTACGATATAGGCGGGTGCGAAGTAGGTCATGATGATCACGATCAGATAGCCTCCGATAATGTAGTAGTGTATCGGATCGCCCGATATGAGGCGGTAGGCACCCAAGGCGATCCCGACAGCGACACCAAGTGCTACTACCATTCTAAGTATTGTTTGCTTGATCTTTCCTTCGCTGATCTCTTCGGCTTTGATAGCGATCGCCAGCAGTGCGGGCTCTGCCATCGTGGTGGAAAAACCTATGAGAAAAGCAAAGAGGTAGATCAGCAGATTGTTCTTCATAGCAGTTAGCTGCAGCGCGATCGTCTCTCCTATCGGGAAGAGTCCCATCTCAAGTCCCACGATAAAGGCATAGAGTCCGAGGATCACCATGATGATACCGATGATGATACGACGCAGGTGGGCAACAGGCTTTTTGATGATGATGTACTGAAAGAAGAAGATCACCGCAATGATCGGTGCCACATCTTTTATGGTGCCCAGAAGATCGTAGAGCAGATCCTGCCACGCAAACTGCTCTATCTGTACCGCAGCATCAGGGAGTGTTGCCAAAACCTCCGGAGCGCTTGCGGCGTTGCCTGAAGCATAAGCAATGATACCGTAGATCTGCACGAAGATCATCGGTGTCAAAGAGGCAAAGGCGATCAGACCAAAGCCATCAATGGCAGGGTTACGCCCTTTGATCGAGGAGGCAAGCCCGATACCCAGCGCGGCTACAAGCGGCACAGTCACGGTAGAGGTGGTCACCCCGCCGCTGTCATAGGCAAGTCCGATGATCTCTCTGGGGGCGAAAAAAGTCACAAGCACCACGATGATATATCCGCCGATGATATAGTAAGAGATAGGATGCCCCAGCAAGATACGCAGCACACCCACAAGCAGGGCAAACCCTACAGAGAGAGCCACTGTCATACGAAGCCAAAACGCATCGATAAGCCCATGGCTGATCGTCTCTGCTTTGGCGGCGATGGCGATGAGTGCAGGCTCTGCAACGGTGGTAGCAAATCCGATAGTAAAAGCAAAAAGCAGCAGCCAAAAGAGCGAGCCTTTGCGTGCAAAATCGATAGCAAGCCCCTCCCCGATAGGAAAGATCCCAAGTTCCAGCCCCCGGATGAAGAGTGCGAGTCCAACGGCAACAATAATCAAACCAATAATAATAGAGAGAAGATTTGTGGGCATAGCTTGGATAATGAGTCCTTGAAAGATAGCCACAACAATAATAATGGGAAGCAGGTCTTTAAAAGCGTTTTTTAAATCGTCTGCAAATATTTTTATACTTTCCTTGATCATAATGCATAGTATAGCTACTCTTTCAATAGAATAATGGAGAAACGGCAACTCATGTTGGGTGAGTCAAAAGA
>WFYB01000234.1 GCA_015490315.1 Sulfurovum sp.
GAAGATACGCATCTCAATATCGCCCGCTATGCGCACCATCTGCCCATCGAAGGGTTTATCAGGCGGGTCAAGACCTTTTTGGCACCCAAAGGGTGGCTGATCTTTTGCTATGATGCCAAACAGATAGACAGACTGCTCTATCAGCTCAAAAGCTACGGGATCAATCCCGAGAAGATACGCTTTGTCCACTCCAAAATAGACAGGGAGTCCAAACTAGTCATGATCGCCGCACGTAACAACTCCAAGTCGATGACACAGATACTGCCGCCATTGATTGTCTTTGATGAGCAGAGCAACTACCTGCCTGCGGCACGAAGGGCTTTTGAGCGAGCCGGAACGTATAGTATCAAAGCTGATCGCTTGGATGGTGAGGAATTAGAAATTAGAAATTAGAAATTTTGGTATGCATTGCGTTGCAATGCTTTTATTGTGTAGGGTACGAAGAATAGGGTCTGACCCCAAAAACAACCTCAATGACAATGCTTTAGCGTTGTCGTTGCGGGTCTGACCTTAAAAGGAGAACAAGATGAATGAAAACCTGATGGAAAAAGAGGGGTATAGCTACAAGTTTGACCCGATTGCGTGTGAGGCATGCGGTGGACACTGCTGTACGGGAGAGAGTGGTTATATCTGGGCGAAGTATCCTGAGATTGTGGAGATGGCAGCATTTGTTAACCTTTCGGTAGAGGAATTTGCTACAATGTATCTTAGAAAAGTAAAACACCGCTACTCTCTAACAGAGAAGATGATTGGGCCGGAGAACTATGCCTGTATCTTCTTTGATGAGACAAAAAAACGCTGCTCGATCTATCCGGTACGTCCCAACCAGTGTCGTACTTTTCCGTTTTGGGAGCAGTTTAAGCATGATGAAGAAGAGGTAAGAAAAGAGTGTCCTGGTATCGTATAGCACTTGCTGTGCTTTTGTTCGCAACACTGTCCCCTGCCAAAGAGCTAATGCAGCTCTCTGATGACGAGATGATCATCAGAGGACTGCTCTATGAGGAGTACAAAGCCTATGAGCCTGCCCGAGAGATATTTGGCAAGCTCTATGATGAGACAGGCGAACAGACCTATCTTTTCAAAGAGGCGACTGATGCCTTGATGGGCAATACCCATATCGACGAAAGTATTTCAAGACTCAAAGCATGGGACAGTATGCATCCGGATTCTATTGAGGTCAACCGGCTGCTTATTCCTCTCTATCTGACTGCTCGCAAGACCGACTTGGCAAAAAGGCAGGCAGAATTTTTGATGGAGAGATCGACTAAACCTACTGATCTTGAACTTGCATCCAATCCTTTCCTCTACTCTGGAGAGTTCAAGCGTGCGCTGGGAATTCTCAGCAAAGTCTATGAGCAGACACACAGAGAGGATGTGCTGTTGCGTATGGCGGATATCATGGATGAGTATACCAATCAGCGCCAAAAGGCGATTCAACTGCTTGAAACCCACAGACGGATGAACATTGCAAGCCAGGATCTCTATGCCAAACTGCTTCTGCTCTACGGAAAGCAGAAGGATATTGACGGGATCATTGAGATATACAAAGCACTCTACAAGCAAAATCCCCAAAATGCCTTTTTGCAAAAGATCGTGGAAGGATATGCCTACAAAAGAGATTTGAAAAGTGCGATCAAGTTCATGGAGGAGATGGGGGTGAAGTCTGAGATGCTCTTCGATCTTTACAAAGCGACCAAGCAGTATGACAAGGCACTCAAACTTGCAGCCTACTTCTATACACAGACCAAAAACCCAAAATGGCTGGCGGAAAAAGCAGTGCTGACCTTTGAGAGTGCCAAAGACAAAAATGACAAGAAGATGATCTCTGATGTCATCAAAACCTTTGATGAGGCGATCTTACAAGGGGTGGATGACAGTATCTATCTGAACTATTACGGCTATACGCTCATAGACAAAGATATTGATGTCAAAAAAGGAATGAAGATTCTCAAAGATGCACTCAAACAGCAGCCGGACAACACCTACTATCTCGATTCGCTTGCCTGGGGTTACTACAAAGAGCGCCAATGTGACAAAGCCTACAAGACGATGAAGCGTGTGGTAGATGAAGAGGGTTTGGATGAACCGGAGATTATCTTGCACTGGCGCGCGATAAGACAGTGTAAATAAGTATCATTTCGGGTATAATGCGGTTAAATTTTTTAGAAGAGACAGGCTTATGGCAGATATTTTAGATGAAATTATCCGAAAAACAAAAGCGGATCTTGAAAAACGTAAAGTGGAATATCCGGTAGATTGGCTGGGGCGTTCTCTGGCATTCAACCCTTTTGTACCCAAAGATGTGCAGGGGTTTTTGCGCTCAACGGAGGATAACCCTTACCGTATCATCGCAGAGGTTAAAAAGGCAAGCCCGAGCAAGGGGATCATCCGAGAAGATTTCGATCCGGTGGAGATTGCGCAAGCTTACGAAGCGGGCGGTGCAGATGCCCTCTCGGTACTTACGGAACCGCACTGGTTCAAGGGTGATAAAGAGTATCTGGGGATGATCCGCCGCTATGTGGGTATCCCGCTGCTGCGCAAAGACTTCATCGTCGACAAGTACCAGATCGTTGAAGCACTGGCATACGGTGCGGACTTTATCCTTCTTATCGCCAAAGCACTTTCACGCAAAGAGCTCAAAGAACTCTATGAGTATGCCCTCCATCTTGGTCTGGAAGTACTTGTGGAGATCCACGACAAGAGTGACCTAATCAAAGCGATGTTCGCCGGAGCCAACATTGTCGGTATCAACCACCGCAATCTCGAGACTTTCGAGATGGATATGAGCCTGAGTGAAAAGCTCATCCCCCTCATCCCCAACGGTAAGATCATCGTCGCTGAGTCTGGCATCAATGACCATGAGACAGTAGTGGAGCTGGGCAAAATCGGTGCCGATGCTTTCCTCGTCGGTGAACACTTCATGCGTCAGGATGACATCACCGCGGCGATTAAAGCGGTGAAGTATGGTGAAGACTAACACAATTGCATAGCATTTGTGTTTTCTGTTACAACAACAAATTCTTTTCTCTTAATTTAAAAATAAACTACCTATTTCTAAACTCTACTCAGTAC
>WFYB01000235.1 GCA_015490315.1 Sulfurovum sp.
CTTTTTACCCAAAAAGGAGCAGTCATCTAGCATGGAAGCAAAAAAACAGAAGAAAATAGTACTCTTTTCGTCACCCAGTTGCAAATGGTGTACAGTTGCCAAAGAGTATTTCAAGAAAAACAATCTCAAGTTCAAAGTGATAGACATCACCAAAGACCCCAAAGCGGCGGAAGATTGCCAGAGGCACGGATGCCGTGGGGTACCGGTGATTTTGATAGGAAGCAAGTGGATTTGCGGATTTGACCAAAAATCGATTGAAAAAGCACTGCAGTAGCCTATTTTCAACTCACTTTAAGCAAGTTTCCAATAAACTTTCGACCTCCAAAGACGTCAAGGTAGCTCAGCTGGTTAGAGCGCTGGTCTCATAAGCCGGAGGTCGAGGGTTCAAGTCCCTCTCTTGACACCACCTAAATTCGCTATATAGCCTCATTTTTAATTCCACAACGCCCATTCAAATCATAAGTGTAAGCCAACTTAATCTTTTTTCGTTTAGTAGTTGCAATCTGGTTACTATTTTTTCAACGATTTAAGATTAAAAAATATAAAATTATGTTATTCTTTTTAAAATACGTCTGGTATTTTTAGAGTTTACATACATCTTATAGGCAAGGAGAGTTGATTATGATGAAAGAAATGGTAGTGGCAATCACATTGGGTTTAGGTTTGGTGACAGCATCTTGTGCTGATGATACATTTTCGAGTAGCAAGTTTATTGGGGTTGAAGTTGGAGCTACTAGTCTCCAAGGAGATGTTGGCGGAATCTTTGCAACACCGGACAATAAAGTCAATGGTATTGAATATGGATTGAAGGTCGGAGCACAAAAAGATATCTGGAGAACAACTTTGATCTTGAACTTTTTTGATAAAGATGATCAGAATACAGAAAAGTTTGTAGGGACATTTGACTATTTCTTTTTAAATAAGAATGACAATGTTTCACAGATGATAGAGCCTTATTTTGGACTGAATGTCGGATACCTAAACTATGAAAGCACAGGTATTGACGAAAGTGGACTTTTGTATGGCGGGCAGGCAGGTTTAGTTGTCAATTTGGATGATTCAGTAGATATCGATTTGAGTTATCGATATTCGCTCTCAACGGTAGATTCTTTTGATCACTCAGGAAGTGTGATTTTGGGATTGAACTATTTTTATTGATAAAGGCGAACAATGAAAAAATATATCCTCTATAGTTTTATAACACTGTTTTCAGCTTTCTTTTTGGCTGGATGTGGAAGTAATGCAATATCTGATGACGGTAAAAGTGTTGCTACAGAAGTACTGGAGGTGATACCTGGAAAAGTTGATAAAAATGGGTTGGGATTTAGTATCAATATCCCCATCATTAAAAAGCTTGATCAAAATGTTAAATTGAAACTTGACAACTTTGTTCTGAACGTAGATGGCTGTATAGTAAATAATATGCAGGCAAATCCAGATCCGCTATTACTTGATGGTCCTATAGGCGAATCTACAACTATCACAGTTATAGGACAATTTCAGCAAGATTGTACGCCTACTGCGTATAGTATACATGCTGATGAGACAATAATAGAGGGAGAAAAGAGCAAGACACTTCCGAATAAGACACTTGTTGCAGTACAAATTGATGAGAACGGCAATCCAACTTCTACAGTCACCAACAACCCTTCAGGGATAGAATATCATTTAACTGACCCTACAACACCTGTTGTTGTCAATCAACCAAATGAAGTGAAACAGATCACTGCAATCGTGGTTGATAAATTAGGTATTGGGGTTGAGGGGATTAGTGTCAAGATTACTGCAATCAGTAATCCTAAATATGGTAGCATAGAAAGCGCGGCATCAGTACTTACAGATAGTAGTGGACGTGCTACATTCAGCTATAGGGGTCCCTCAGATATAGTTGCTGTTGATGGAGAAGCAACATCTGTTAATATTTTGATGGATATTAATGGAACAATAGTAGACCAGAAAGTGGTTACGATAGAGTTTCAGAAAGTTGATCAGAATACCACAATTCCTACCGTGATTATTGCAGATACTTATAAAGATATTAATATCACAGACAATGGACAAAATGCAGAAATCCAGGTACAGGTTTTTGCAGAGGGTACAAATACACCGTATACCGAAGGTAGTGTAAGAGTTGCATTACCTGAGATTGTTCTCACAGGTACAGATGTGGGGCACTTTAGTAGCTATACAGCACCTGTCGGTTCCAATGGTGTGGCAATATTTAACTATACTGCTCCACAGGATATTCGTACATTGGTAGATCAAAATATTACAACTCTGGCATTTAAATTTTTCCATGAGACAAATCCGACTCAACAGGAGACAGCACAGGTAGTGTTCAGCCCACAAAGCAATTATGTGCCTGCAAACTATCTATTGTCTACATCGAGTACCGACAATAGTCAGGCAATGGGATTGGAAACAACAAAGACCTTTACCCTTTACTTAAAAGATGATCAGGGTAACTTGATAGACGATAGTCAAATAACAGCAATTACGCTTACAAGTCAAAATATTAGACTGGGAAAACTGATAGATACTGATACAGGGGCTGAAGTAGATACATTGACATATAATGGTAATGATGCGATCAATAGTAAATCATTTACGATCCAGACATACCAGCTTTCCGGTCTGCTTCAAGTTAAGATGACAGTGTCATTTATTGATGCCAATGGTGATACCCAGACACTTGAGAAAATCATGAATGTAGTAGTGATGTCAGGACCGCCTACTGCATTGAGTATCTCATATGCAGGTGTAGAACAGGATACAACAAATGCAAAATATATCGAGAAGTTTGCAGTGACGGTGACAGATCAGTATAACAACCCTGTCAATACAAGACCATACATTGCTACAGGGTCAATAGTCGAGTATGCAGTCGATGGAAGCAGCCCAACAGGAGAAAGAACAACAACCTCGCCAAGACTATGGCATGGTAGACTTGATACTCCGGGGACGTTAGAGCAAATAGGTGGAAATAAAGCACAATTGACGACCACAACGGATACGTTTAACTATATAGATCTTGCTAACGATAAGCTAGTAACATTTGCTAGTGGTTATGTCTATGAAGCATTGGGTAAATGGGATATTGAGAGTGCTTTCAACCAATCTCTTCAGCTTAAAGATGACTATTTTGGTACGACCCGTGATCCTATCTATTTTGCTGTGGGGCATAATAACAGAGAAGATCTCTGTGCTCCAGATGCACGTCAATATGTCGGTAATATGAAGGCGACCAACATTCAGCTCGACGCTACGGGACATGCACTCCTGGAGTTTGAGTATGACTACCACCTTACGGGGAAAGATATCATGGTATGGGTCAACCTCGAGGGATATCAGGCAGACAGCAATGCAACAGGCAGGATTGGTGATGCTATCAAGCATACATTGAGAGGAGCAGGATTTACACATGCACCTTCAGACGGATACTCATTGCCCAAAGGTGCTTCTGCGTATGTGCAGTTCGATATATGGCACGAGAATGCGCCGGAGCGCTATCATAATGGGCACTTTGGACATGCTATTAAGTCTGGTAGTACATGTGCATCAAGATATATCGTAAGCAGTAATGATTTTGATGCAAGAGCCTGCGATACAACGGTTGCTATAGATACGGATAATAATGCTACAACCCCATCAGTGACTTACGGTTCAGGGTCGGGAGATGCTTATGTCGTTTACTTTATACAGGCACCTGTAGATAAGGCGTGTACATTTGATATTACGAACATCAATGTAGCCTCTGAGTTCACCGGTGTAAATTCATATTAACATGAAAAATATCACAAGAGGGGCACAGTCCCCTCTATGTCTTAATCGCTATCTACCTATTTTTTCACTATAATTCCATAAACAAAATCACATTTAGGCAATATCGATGATCGACCTCAAATATCTACAGAACAATTTCGAAGAAGCGAGCGCCAGACTGCAGAAGAAGGGTGTGGAGAGCGAAACACTTGAGAGACTCAAAACGCTTTTTGCCCAGCTCAAGGATGCCAATGCACAGCTTGAGGCTGCCAAGGCAGAACAGAACAGTATGTCCAAGCTTTTTGGTCAGTATAAGCGTGAAGGGAAGGATGTCATCGAACTCAAAGCGAAGGTCGATGCCAACAAAGAGGCGATGGTACCGCTGCAGGAGAGAGCCAGGGAGGCAGAAGCAGCTCTTTATGAGCTGGCACTGGCGATACCCAATTTCCCGGACGAGGATGTACCTGTAGGTGCTGACGAGGAGGATAATGTCGAGCTACGCCGTGTGCTGGAGCCGAGATCCTTTGACTTTGAACCGCTGGAGCACTGGGCACTGGCAGAGAAGAACGGATGGATCGACTTTGAGCGTGGGGTAAAGCTGGCAAAGAGCCGCTTCTCTGTGCTGAGAGGTGATGCGGCAAGACTCGAGCGTGCGTTGATCAACTTCTTCCTTGATACCAACAGACAAAAAGGCTTTGAAGAGCTTTGTGTACCCTTTATGAACAATGCGCAGATGTTGCAGGGTACCGGACAGCTGCCCAAGTTCGAGGATGACCTCTTCAAGATCGAAGATGAAGATCTCTATCTGATCCCCACCGCAGAAGTACCGCTGACTAATATGTACCATGATGAGATACTCCAGGAAAAAGAGTTGCCCGTATTGATGACAGGCTACACTCCGTGCTTTCGTAAAGAAGCAGGGAGTGCAGGGAGAGATACACGCGGGATGATACGCCAGCATCAGTTTGACAAGGTCGAGATGGTGGCTATCGCCCATCCGGACAAGAGTGATGAGGTCTTTGAGATGATGGTGCAGAATGCCTCAGATCTCCTCACGGCACTGGGACTGCCGCACCGCGTGGTCGAACTCTGTACCGGTGATCTCGGATTCTCTGCGGCACGTACGATCGATCTTGAAGTATGGCTGCCGGGTCAGAACAAATACCGTGAGATCAGCTCTATCTCCAACACCCGTGATTTTCAGGCACGCCGTGCCAAGATCCGTTTTAAAGACGGCAAGAAGAACAGATTGGTACACACCTTGAACGGTTCGGCACTGGCAGTGGGACGTACATTGATCGCAATCATGGAGAATTATCAGAGGGAAGATGGGAGTATCGAGATTCCTGAGGTGCTGAAGAGATATATGTGAGATGAGTGTTCAGCGTTCAGTACGTAGCGTGTAGATAGGGGGGATACAATCATAGCCCCCTCAAATCTGAACGCTACATGCTACACGCTGAACGCTTTTTACAATATGACTTTGTGCGGTCTCTCTTTTAATTTTCCTTCCATACTCAAATAGCTGTTGAGCGCACCGATATAGGCGCGTGCACTAGCAAGCATGGTATCAATGTTTAGACCATGCCCTATAATGGCAGGTTCACCGTTGAAAGAGACTTTGACAGTGACATTTGCCAAGGCATCTTTGCCCTCGGAGACAGATTTGACCTTGTAGTCCTCTAGTTCGCCTTGATAGCCGGTGATACGATCGATCGCCTTGAAGACCGCATCGATGGTACCGCCGCCGATACTGGCATCTATGATTTCCTTGCCTTCTCTTCTGATTTTTACAGCGGCACTTGGTACCCCCTCAGAGCAGTCCATCAACTGCAAAGAGACGATCTCGTAGACCTGTGTCGCCTTGGTCATTTCGTTGGTGACCAACGCACGGATATCGTCATCATAGATCTCTTTTTTGCGGTCAGCAAGGATCTTGAAGCGTTCAAAAGCTCTGTTGATCGCATCATCATCCAGATCGAAACCGAGCTTGCCGAGCTTGTCTTTGAAAGCGGCACGCCCGGAGTGTTTGCCAAGTACAAGCGTATCAGTCATATCCAAACCGATATCTTCAGGTCGTATGATCTCATAGGTCTCTTTGTTTTTGAGCATCCCATCCTGGTGTATGCCACTCTCATGCGCAAAGGCGTTTTTGCCTACGATCGCCTTGTTGGGCTGCGGTTCTATACCGGTGATCGTCGCGATTAGGCGGCTGGTAGGGTAGATCTCTTTGGTATTGATGTGGGTATCAAAATCTTTGAAGACATCCGAGCGTACCTTAAGCGCCATGACGATCTCCTCGAGTGCGGCATTGCCCGCACGTTCACCCAAGCCGTTGATGGTACACTCTACCTGTCTGGCACCGTTCATGATCGCCTCGAGGGAGTTTGCAACCCCGAGACCAAGGTCGTTGTGGTTGTGTACGGATATGATCGCTCTGCCTTTGGTATATTCGCTCATCTCTTTGACCATGGCGCCGATCTCAAAAGGAAGCCTAAATCCGACAGTATCGGGAAGATTGATGGTGCTTGCTCCCGCTTCGATTACCGCATCGCTGATCTCTTTAAGGAATCCGATATCACTGCGCCCTGCATCTTCACAGCTGAACTCAACATCCTCTACGAACGTGCGGGCATACTCTACTGCTCTGACAGCCCGCTTGATTACTTCGTCTGGTTTCATCTTGAGTTTGTACTCCATATGGATAGGGCTGGTCGCGATAAAGGTATGGATACGCTTCATCTTCGCTTTGGCGATCGCTTCACCGGCAGCCTTGACATCGGCATCGATGGCACGGGCGAGTGAGCATACTGTCGAGCGTTCTACCTTCTGTGAGATCTTTTCGATGGCGTCAAAGTCACCCGGACTGGCCGCGGCAAACCCCGCCTCGATGATATCCACACCCAAACGCTCCAACTGTGCTGCGATCTGGATCTTCTCTTCGGTATTCATGGAAGCACCGGGGCTCTGCTCACCGTCTCTTAATGTTGTGTCAAAAATTTTAATGATTTCTTTGTTCATTGTTTTGCCTTGTGATCTGTGCAAACCGTTGTTCTAACGTATATGCCGGTAGAAAAACGGTAGAAAAATTGTCTAATTCTACCCAAAAAGGGGTAAAAAAGTTGCGTAGTCTGGAATAGATGGAAATTTTAGAGTGAGAGGAGTAGGAGAGTACTGTCGTTCTTAAAAATGGTATGTTGATGGGTTACTGTTTTCATCGTTATGCTCTCCTTGATTTTTTGACAGTATACAATAAAGAATGAAAAATTGCAAGGGATAAAAATTATTTTTTAAATGTACCTATTTGAAAACAGGCATAGGGTTTGTCAGTACGATTGTTGTATGATTACAGAAATAAATTATAAAGAAGCAATGATGAACCGATATAGATTTCTCTACTATTTTGCGGCGGTATTCATAGCCGTCAGTTTTTTGACAAGGGTGGCACTGCTGCTCTATTCGTATGATGCTGTTGACCTCTCTTTGTGGGTATTGACTAAGGTTTTTGCTGTAGGTTTACTCTATGATATGATCGCTTTTTTCTACTATATTATCCCTTTTGTGATCTATCTCTTTTTGGTGCCAAACAGGATTTTTAACACGAAGCTGCACAAGATCATTGCTTTGGGTATCTTCTTTGCTGTACTCTACGGAGTTGTATTCAACGGCTTTAGTGAGTGGTTTTTCTGGAATGAGTTTGGCAAGCGTTTCAACTTTATCGCAGTGGATTATCTGGTCTATACCCATGAGGTGATCCGCAATATCCAGGAGTCTTATCCTATGCCGCTGCTGCTGAGTATCATTTTTCTGCTCACAGCGGGTATTTTTTGGCTGTTGTATAAGAAGACGAACGGTTTTGAGAAGGTATTTCAGGATCATAGCAGTTATAGAGAGAGATTTGGCGTGACACTCGGACTCCTGGCGGTACCTCTGCTCGCTTTCAACCTGATGCAGAAGCAGGATATTGCCCTGAAGGTATCCAAAAACCGTTATAACCAGGAGCTTGCCAAAGATGGGCTCTACTCCCTCTTTAGCGCATTTAGAAACAATACGCTGGATTATGATGAGTTCTATATCACGCAGCTGATTGTAAAGGTACTCAAGCGTTACAGAAAACTTGTCAGCAGCAAAAACAGCTGTTTTGTCTCGAATGATTTGAACAATACACTGCGTATCATAAAAAATGATGGAGAAGAGAAACACTACAATGTGATGCTGGTGATGATAGAGAGTATGAGTGCCTCCTATATGGGCATATACGGAAACACGCAGCACCTTACGCCTCATATGGATGCGCTCACCAAGCGGTCGCTCTTTTTTGACAACTTTTTTGCGACCGGTACCCGTACGGTACGGGGGATGGAGGCTGTGACGATGAGTGTGCCGCCCACACCGGGCAGAAGTATCGTAAAACGACCCGATAACCACAGTATGTTCAATATCGGATGGATATTTAAAGAGAAAGGGTATGAGAATAGGTTCATCTATGCGGGACATGGCTATTTTGACAATATGAATGACTATTTCAGCCATAACGGCTTCAAGATCGTTGACCGGAATGATTTTGAAGATAATGAAGTGACTTTCTCCAATGTCTGGGGGGTCTGCGATGAAGATCTCTTTGCCAAGAGTATCAAAGAGGCGGATCGTTCCTTTAAGGAGGGTAAACCCTTCTTCAACTTTATCATGACCACTTCTAATCACAGACCCTACACCTACCCTGAAGGGAGGATCGATATCCCAAGCCACACAGGACGAAGCGGCGGGGTGAAGTATACTGACTACGCGATCAACAAATTTCTGAATGAAGCGGCAAAGAAACCATGGTTTGAGAAGACCCTTTTTGTGTTTGTCGCGGATCACAACGGCGGAAGTGCGGGGAAAACGGAGCTGCCGCTCTATCGTTACAAGATACCTTTGATTATCTATGCACCGAAACTGATCACGCCAAGGGTCGTGAGTAAACTCTCTTCGCAGATCGATCTGGCACCGACACTTTTTGCCTTGATGCACTGGGATTATAAGAGTAAATTTTATGGCAAAGATATCTTAAGTGATGACTTCACTCCAAGAGCTCTGATCGGGAACTATCAGAAGCTTGGGCTCTATCAGGATGAGACCCTCACCATACTGCTGCCAAACAAGACAGCCAAAGCATTTCATGTAGATTCGCTGGAGTTGACAGGCAATAAGTACACAGAGATCAAACCCGATCAGGATGAGCTGGATGACACTGTCGGGTATTATCAGAGTGCC
>WFYB01000236.1 GCA_015490315.1 Sulfurovum sp.
CTCCATATAGGCAGCACGGGTATCAAACTTGTCTACATAGGAGTTGAAACTGCAGTAGTGGCATTTGGAGTCACAGTAGGGGATGTGGATATATGCGAGCAATGCCATCTCCTTGGTTGTTTTAGTTTGATATGATTTTAGTCAGCTTTTCAAATGGCTGTAACCCTATTTTTGATAAAATCATATCAGAATTTAACAAGAGTGAGTTTAGGGATGCACACAAAGAAGCGTTATCGCCCCAATGTGGCAGCCGTTATACTCTCTTCAAAGTATCCGGACAAATGTGAGTTTTTTATCGCGCAGCGCAGTGATATCAAAAATGCCTGGCAGTTTCCGCAAGGCGGGATAGATGAGGGAGAGACCCCCGTAGAGGCACTTCATCGCGAACTCCTTGAAGAGATCGGGTCGGATGAGGTGGAGCTTCTTGGGGAGTACCCGGAGTGGATCAGCTACGATTTTCCAGCAGTCGCAAGAGGCAAATGCTATCCGTTTGACGGACAGACGCAGAAGTATTTTCTGGTACGCCTCAAGGAGCATGCCAAGATCGATCTGCATGCACATACACTGCCTGAGTTTGAATCGTATACCTTTGTAGAGTATGACGAACTGTTTAAACGGGTGACCTATTTTAAACGTAAAGTTTACAAACAGGTGATTGACTATTTTATAAAAGAGGGTTTGATATAGATGTTAGTGGTACAAAAATATGGCGGAACGAGTGTCGGAGATCTTGACCGTATAGCCAATGTCGCCAACCGTGTCGCCAAAGCGAGAGAAGAGGGAAAAGATCTGGTCGTTGTCGTCTCTGCGATGAGTGGAGAGACCAACAAATTGATCGACTATGCCCACCATTTTTCGGACAACCCATCCAAAAAAGAGATGGATATGCTGCTTAGTTCCGGTGAGCGTGTCACTGCGGCACTGCTTGCGATCGCACTGCAGGCAAAGGGCTATGATGCCGTAGCGATGACAGGACGCCAGGCGGGGATCGTCACAGACAACACCCACACCTATGCACGTATTGAGAAGATCGACCCTACAGCGATGCAGAATGCTATTAAAGAGGGCAAGATCGTTATCGTCGCAGGCTTTCAGGGGATCAACAAAGATGGCTCGGTCACCACACTCGGACGCGGCGGCTCGGATCTCTCCGCAGTTGCACTTGCGGGGGCACTGCATGCGGATCAGTGTGAGATATACAGTGATGTAGACGGTATCTATACGACCGATCCGCGCATCGAACCCAAAGCGAAGAAGCTCGATACGATCAGCTATGATGAGATGCTCGAGATGTCAAGTCTGGGAGCAAAAGTGCTGCAGAACCGTTCGGTCGAGCTGGCGAAGAAGCTGGGCGTCAAGCTCTATGCCAAGAGCAGCTTTTCGGACAATGAAGGAACACTAATCACAGAGGAGAGTGAAAATATGGAAGAGGTATTGGTAAGCGGTGTAGTACTGGACAAAAATCAGGCACGTGTGACGCTCAGAGGTGTGGCGGACAGACCGGGGATCGCAGCGGAGATCTTCAGCAAACTTGCAGATGAAAATATCAATGTCGATATGATCATCCAGAATGTCGGCACAGACGGGTTGACCAATCTTGGCTTTACCGTACCGCAGAGTGAACTGGAGAATGCCAAAAAAGTGGTCAACAGTTTCGATCATGATATCCAGGGAGCAGACTACGATGAGAATGTCTGTAAAGTCTCTGTGGTAGGTGTCGGGATGAAGTCACACGCGGGTGTGGCTGCCAAAGCCTTTACAGTACTGGCTGACAGCAACATCAATATCCAGATGATCTCTACGTCGGAGATCAAAGTTTCGATGATCATTGATGAGAAGTACGGTGAGCTTGCGATCCGTGCGCTTCACGAAGCATACGAACTGGACAAGTAGGGACAGGATAGATGCAGCAACTGCTCAAATGGACACTCGAGACCATACGTGAAGAGGAGTCCTGCTTCTCATGGATGGAGGAGTACCGTTATGAGTGGGCACCGCTGGTCAAAAGTGCGGTCAACAACGTCGTCGAAGGCAAGACTTGTCTTCTTGTGACCGATGCGCAGCACAAATGGTTTGGCAAATATGTGCTAAACAGTATTAACGATCTCAAAAAAAACCGTCCTCTGCTCCCTTTCTATGCTTTGGGTGACTGTTTCCCCAATTTGCAGGCGATGGGTGGCACCGCAGAGATAGAGCTGATGGAGGATATGCTGGAGATATCCTACCCTAACGGCTACTTTTTTTGGTACATCGGAAAAGGGGATCACCCCTATACCAAGCTGGCATTTAGAAACGATGAGAGCTTCCTCTGGATACTTGACGATGAGGTACAAAACAGCTTTCGTCTCAGAAGCAGCGATCCGCTCAAAGATATCAAGCTTCTGCAACTCTACAAACTCTTTGATCAGACACTCTCTGC
>WFYB01000237.1 GCA_015490315.1 Sulfurovum sp.
CACTGGCTATCGGGTTTATCATAGGGTTACAGAGAACCATGCGTCACTACTATGAGTATGGTGATTTCTCTTCCCAGAATGCCGCCGGTTCCCGTACTTTTGCCCTGATTACTCTTGGCGGCTATCTCTCTGCTCTGATCGCCCAAAAGCTTCCTCTCATCGCCGCTCTGAGTGCTATGGGGATCATCGTGTTGATACTGCTCTCCTATCTTTTTAAGGTTTTGAAGTTTCATAAGTACGGTATGACCACCCAGGTTGCGGCGCTGATCGCTTTCATCCTTGGTACGATGGTTCAGACGGGCATGCAGGAGGAAGCGATCTTTATCGGTGTGGCAGTCACCGTCATCCTTGAGATCAAGCCCTATCTTCAGCGTATCGAAAGCCAGATAGACCCTGCCGAGATACGTGCTACCCTGCTGCTGCTTGCGATGACCTTCCTTGTGCTGCCGGTATTGCCGGATCGGATGATAGGCCCCTATGCATTGATAAACCCCTATAAGACCTGGCTTATGGCAGTGATCATCGCAGCGATCTCCTATATCGGTTATATCGCTATACGGATACTGGGCAACAAGCGCGGTGTGATGCTTACAGGTCTCTTTGGCGGGCTTATCTCCTCTACTGCTGTCTCTATCACCCTCTCCAAACTGGCGACACTCAAGGCAAATATCCTCAACAATCTCGCAGCAGGGATTGCGATCGCCTGTACTATTATGTATCTGCGTGTACTGCTCGAGGCTTCGCTCATCTCGTCTGAAGTAGCCAAAAGTGTCGCTTTGCCCTATCTGCTCGCAGCTCTTGGCGGATTGCTCTTTGTCTATATCCTCTATCGTGATGCGGACAATGCCTCTATCGACATCACCAAAAGCATCCTTGGCAAAAACCCTCTGCAGTTGAGTGAAGCGATCAAGTTTGCCCTGCTCTTTGGTCTCATCTACGGACTGATCACCGTGGTCAAAAGCCATTACGGTACGATGGGAGTCTATGCTGTCGCTGCCCTCTCCGGTCTGGGTGATGTCGATGCGATCACCCTTTCACTCTCAGAACTCGCAAAAGAGAGCAAACTCCCGCTGCATGCGGCAGCCTATGGTATCGTCATCGCTTCAGTTTCCAACTCCCTGGTCAAATTGGCGATCATCTTTTATCTTGCAGGCAGAAAGCTCGGGTTTAAAATGGCACTCTATTTTACCGTGACACTCGGGCTGATGTTTGCAGGATTTTATCTCAACAAAGCACTACTCTTCTAAAGGAATACATGATGCCAAAATCACACAAGATCATCTATGCGCTCTATATCGTTGTCTGGATACTCTCCGCGATCCATCCGAAGTACCCACAGGACTGGCTGCTTGAGAATGTGCTGGTATTCATCTTTTTCCCGACAGTCGTGTGGCTCGACCTTCGATACAGGTTTACCGATCTGAGTCTGATCCTGCTGCTTATTTTCGCCTCGCTGCACTCTCTTGGTGCGCACTACACCTATGCCGAAATGGAGTATTTCAAACCCATAATGCAGTTGCTTGGTCTGGAGCGCAACGATTTCGACCGGGTTGTGCACTTTCTCTTCGGTCTTTTGACCTTCAGGATGATCTTTGAGCTCATCACACCCAAGGTCAAAAGCTGGGGTGCGGCACTCTTCTTTACCTTTATGACCATTGCGGGTATCTCGGCAATCTACGAGCTGATCGAGTGGGGAGCGGCTGTGATCCTGCATCCTGATCTGGGTATGGCATTCCTCGGTACCCAGGGAGATGTCTGGGATGCGCACAAGGATATGTTGATGGCAAAGATCGGTGCAGCTGTCAATCTGCTCTTTTATCCCTATTACAAACGTTTCTTTCTACGTTTGCAGGAGAGAGCTATCGTATCTGGCACCTGACCAGAGGAGCGAGCTTCTCCCCTTCCGGCTTGAGTATCTCCAGATAGGCATTTAAAAGTTTAGAGGGGCTCTTCACAAGAGAATAGACCACCCACTTCCCCTCTTTTTGGGCATCGACTACCCCCGCCTCTTTGAGCTGCTTGAGATGTCTGGAGACCAGAGGCTGAGACAGCTTCAATGTATCGCAGACCTCACAGACACATACCGTCCCCTCACGCTGGATCAATGCCGTTATTTGCATTCTGTTGATGTCACTCATCGCCTTGGAGAGACGCACTGCTTCTTCCAACTCTTCCATTTTCAGCTCCTTTAAAGCGGCAGTATCATATAACTGTATTGTTATATGATACACAATTTATATTGAAAGGCAGCAGCTAAAATGGAGATCACACACTTTTTGGAAGCACTTTGGCAACTAAGCGGCGCAATGGCACCCTATATCCTCTTTGGACTGCTCTTTGCAGGTATCCTACACGAGCTTGTGCCTGAGAGTATCGTTACGAAGCATTTGGGTAACGACAGTGTCGGCTCTGTAGTGAAAGCAACCCTCTTTGGTATCCCGCTGCCTGTCTGTTCATG
>WFYB01000238.1 GCA_015490315.1 Sulfurovum sp.
AAAAGCTACGGGATCAATCCAGAGAAGATACAGTTTGTTCACTCCAAAATAGACAGGGAGTCCAAATTGGTGATGATCGCGGCACGCAACAACTCCAAGTCGATGACACAGATACTGCCGCCGTTGATCGTCTTTGATGAGCAGAGCAATTACCTGCCTGTGGCACGAAGGGCTTTTGAGAGAGCCGGAACGCATAGTATCAAAGCGGAACGCTTGGATAGTGAGGAATTAGGAATTAGGAATTAGGAATTTTGGTATGCATTGCGTTGCAATGCTTTTATTGTGTAGGGTGCGTATCCACGCACCAAAAAATAGGGGTCTGCCCTCAATGATAATGCTTTGGCGTTGTCGTTGCGGGTCTGACCTTGAAAGGACAACAAGATGAATGAAAACCTGATGAAGAAAGAGGGGTATAGCTATAAGTTTGACCCAACTGCCTGTGAGGCGTGCGGGGGGCACTGCTGTACGGGGGAGAGCGGTTATATCTGGGCGAAGTATCCTGATATCGTGGAGATGGCAGCATTTGTTAACCTTTCGGTAGAGGAATTTGCTACAATGTATCTCAGAAAAGTGAAACACCGCTACTCTCTAACAGAGAAGATGATAGGGCCGGAGAACTATGCCTGCATCTTCTTTGATGAGACAAAAAAACGCTGCTCGATCTATCCGGTACGTCCCAATCAGTGTCGTACCTTTCCGTTTTGGGAGCAGTTTAAGCATGATGAAGATGAGGTAAGAAAAGAGTGTCCTGGTATCGTATAGCACTTGCTGTGCTTTTGTTCGCAACACTATCCCCCGCCAAAGAGCTGATGCGGGTCTCTGATGACGAGATGATCATCAGGGGACTGCTCTATGAGGAGTATAAAGCCTATGAGCCTGCCCGGCAGATATTTGGCAAGCTCTATGATGATACGGGGGAACAGACCTATCTCTTCAAAGAGGCGACTGATGCCCTGATGGGCAACACCCATATCGCAGAGAGTATCGACAGACTCAAAGCCTGGGACAGCCAACACCCTGACTCTATAGAGGTTAACCGGTTGCTCATCCCTCTCTATCTGACTGTCCGCAAAACCAAGCTGGCAAAAAAGCAGGCAGAGTTCTTGCTGGAGAAGTCGAAAAAACCTATGGATCTCGAGCTCGCATCCAACCCTTTCCTTTACTCTGGAGAGTTCAAGCGTGCGCTGGGAATTCTTAGCAAAGTTTATGAGCAGACGCACAGGGAGGATGTGCTGTTGCGTATGGCGGATATCATGGATGAGTATACCGATCAGCGCCAAAAGGCGATCCAACTGCTTGAGACCCACAGACGGATGAACATCTCAAGCCAAGACCTTTACGCCAAACTGCTTCTGCTCTATGGAAAGCAGAAGGATATCGACGGGATCATCGAGATATACAAAGCACTCTACAAGCAAAACCCCCGAAAAGCCTTTTTGCAAAAGATCGTGGAGGGGTATGCCTACAAAAGAGATCTTGAGAGTGCTGTCAAATTTATGGAGGAGATGGGCGTCAAGACTGAGATGCTCTTCGATCTCTACAAAGCGACCAAGCAGTATGACAAGGCACTCAAACTTGCAGACTACTTCTATACCCGGACCAAAAAGCCCAAATGGCTGGCGGAAAAAGCGGTGCTGACATTTGAGAGTGCCAAAGACAAAAATGACAAGAAGATGATCTCTGATGTCATCAAAACCTTTGACGAGGCGATCTCCAAAGGAGTGGATGACAGTATCTATCTGAACTATTACGGCTATACGCTCATAGACAAAGATATCGATGTCAAAAAAGGGATGAAAGTCCTCAAAGATGCACTCAAACAGCAGCCTGACAACACCTACTATCTCGATTCGCTTGCCTGGGGCTACTACAAAGAGCGCCAATGCGACAAAGCCTACAAGACGATGAAACGCGTGGTAGATGAAGAGGGCTTGGAAGAGCCGGAGATCATCTCGCACTGGCGCGCGATAAGACAGTGTAAATAAGCACCATTTCGGGTATAATGACGAAAAATTTTATGACAAGTGATAGAAGATGGCAGATATTTTAGATGAGATCATACGCAAGACCAAAGATGATCTGGAGAAACGCAAAGTAGAGTATCCGGTAGACTGGCTGGGACGTTCTTTGGCATTCAACCCTTTTGTGCCCAAAGATGTACAGGGCTTTTTGCGCTCAACGGAAGATAATCCTTACCGTATCATTGCAGAGGTCAAAAAGGCAAGCCCGAGCAAGGGGATCATCCGAGAAGATTTCGATCCGGTCGAGATCGCGCAAGCTTACGAAGCGGGTGGGGCAGATGCCCTCTCGGTACTTACGGAACCGCACTGGTTCAAGGGTGATAAAGAGTATCTGGGGATGATCCGCCGCTATGTGGGTATCCCGCTGCTGCGCAAAGACTTCATCGTCGACAAGTACCAGATCGTTGAAGCACTCGCATACGGTGCGGACTTTATCCTCCTCATCGCCAAAGCACTTTCGCGCAAAGAGCTCAAAGAGCTCTACGAGTATGCACTCCATCTTGGACTGGAAGTGCTTGTAGAGATCCACGACAAGAGTGACCTGATCAAAGCGATGTTCGCCGGAGCCAACATCGTCGGCATCAACCATCGCAATCTCGAGACTTTCGAAATGGACATGAGCC
>WFYB01000239.1 GCA_015490315.1 Sulfurovum sp.
TGGTAGTCTTTGCGCTCCAAACCAAGCTCTTCATGGTTGAGCACTTCGATCTCCATCTCACCGTAACTCTCTTTGAGCGCCTTTTCAACATCCTGCCCAATACGATCGCGGCTCTCCTCTTTGACCACCACACGGTCAATGACCACTTTGATCGTATGCTTTTTGGTTTTACTCAGCTCTATCTCATCATCCAGTCGCACCATCACCCCGTCGATCATCGCACGCACGTATCCTTTGTGACGCAGTGATTCAAGCATATCGGCAAAGGTTCCCTTCTTCTCCTTCACCAGCGGTGCCATAATGACAAGTTTGGCACCCTCCGGAAACTTCAGCACCTCTTCGATGATATCTGCTGCACTCATAGAGGAGATGGGCTTGCCGCACTCATGGCAGTGCTGCTCACCCACACGTGCAAAGAGCAGACGCAGATAGTCATAGATCTCGGTGATCGTTCCTACCGTCGAGCGCGGGTTTTTAGAAGTGGTCTTCTGATCGATGGCAATAGCGGGGGTCAACCCCTCTATCTTGTCTACATCAGGCTTGCCCACACGTCCGAGGAACTGACGTGCATAGCTCGAGAGCGACTCTATGTAACGCCGCTGTCCCTCCGCATAGAGTGTCGAAAATGCCAGTGTCGATTTGCCTGATCCGGAGATACCGGTGATGACCACCAGCTCGTTTTTGGGAATCTCTATATTGATATTTTTCAGATTGTTCTCTTTGGCACCAAAGACCTCAATCATATCTCTCTTTTTTTTCAATGCTATTCCTCACACACCGCATCAAGCGGCTCAAAAATTAATCTGGAATTATAGCATAATTACACCCCTGATGGTAAACGATCAGAACCACATCTTTTTGATGAGCATACCGAGTGCAAGCAGATAGAGTATCAGAAGGGCGGCTTTGTGGTGGGTGTCTTTGACATGGTCTTTGAGCCATATCCCGACAAAAACGCCTATGAGTGAGGCGACAGCAACGACAAGCCCGTTGTGAAAATCTATACCCCCGTGGCTCAGTCGACTGATAAATCCTGCAATGGAGGAGAATACAACAAAGAAGAGCCCGGCACTGACCGCCTTTTTGATCGGGTAGTGCAGGAGTCCGACCAGCAGCGGTGTCAGTATCACCGATCCGCCTATCCCCAGGGTGATCGAGAAGATCCCGATCACAAGTCCGATCAAAAAGAGCAGTCCTTTGTTGAGTGTTTTGGTCTCTGACCCATCGGTATGGTGCTTGGAGAAAAAGAGCCGGATTAGAGCGAACAGGAGCAACCCGATAAAGAGCCCCTGCAGGATCGTATCCGGAATATAGGGTGTGATATAGCCGCCGATATAGCCGCCCACAAAACCGCCGATACCGACAAGTATCCCCTCTCCGATGATCAAAGAGCCCTTTTTCCAGTTCAGATACGAGCCGAAGATCGAACTAAAGACCATCTGAACGATCGAGATACCGATAGCATCTTTGATCCCAAATCCCAATGCGACAAGCAAAGGCACAAGGATCATCCCGCCCCCTATACCGAAAAATCCAGACATAACACCAATAAAGATACCGACAAAGACAAGTTCGATCAACATAGATAGGCTCCCATAAGCAGATGTGCGATTATAACGAAAAAGGGTTGATACCTCTATCCTACAGAGGCAGATAGCGTATCTGTGTCAATATCAAAATCGTCACGACGAGGATCAACGGCAGCCTGTGGCTTTTGAAGAGAAAGGGCTGGATACCGAAATAGACCTGAAGAAAACCGCGCAGCCCGAGCCATAGACCCAAAAATGCTTTAAGCAGCATCACTTTCTGAAACCACGTCAGTCCTGCATCGCTGACCGTACCGAAGACTTGGGGAAAGAGATATACGCCTGTCAGTACCAAGACGATCAGGCTTGGAGGAACTACTTTTCTGACATATTTCATAAAAGATTCACGGATCTCTTTGTACTTTTCTGCTCCATAGGTACGCTCGATCTTTGTACAAAAAAGGTTATCCGTAAAGAGAAAACCTCCATAGATAAACGCAGCAAAAAGGTGAATGGTCTTGATCAAAATAAATGTCATGATTACCTCTGTTTTTTTGGGTAGGATTATAGTCTGTTCGGAATGCACAGAGCTTGATACAGGTCAATCCTCGTAGTAAAACTTCTGAGAAAAGAAGGCTTCGATCACCTCACGCATCTCTTTGGGGTCTTCGATACGGTTGATCGTGTCACGAAAGGCCGATGCCCCCTCGTAGCCGGCTTTGGAATAGGAGTGGAGATTTTTGCGGAAGATGATCGCTCCGTATCTGTCATAGTAGGAGATCATCTGGTCGAAATGTTCGAGTACCACCTCTTTGATGAGTGCAGAGCTTGGCTTGCTCATCCCCTCTTTGATCTGGGCAAAAATCCATGGCTCTTTGACTGCGGCACGTCCTATCATGATGCCGTCCGCACCGGTATATGACAAAACCTCCGCCGCTTTTTGGGGTGAATCTATGTCGCCATTGGCGATCACCGGTATAGAGATCGCCTCCTTGATCTCGCGTATCGCATCGTAATCGACCGCTGCCTTGTAGCGTCCTGCCCTTGTACGTCCATGCACAGCGATGTAGTCCGCGCCGCTTGCTTCGGCGATTCGGGCGATCTCTACATGGTTCTTTTCGTTAAACCCCAGTCGCATCTTCATAGAGGTATAGGGTTTGTTTGAGTATTTTTTGATCGTCTCTATCACTTTTGCCATTTGAGGAAGATCTGTGAGTAGAGAGGAGCCCTGAAGGTTGTTGACCACTTTTGGTGCCGGACAGCCGCAGTTGAGATCGATGGCATTGACCCCCTCCTCTTCGTTGATGATCTCGACAGCTCTGCGGATCACATCCAGATCCGATCCGGCGATCTGGATCGAATAGGGATCCTCGGTAGGTGCTTTTTCAAGCATACGCCTAGTCTTTTTGCTGTTGTGTACCAGTGCATTGGAACTGATCATCTCACTGACAGTCAGATCGACACCGAACTTCTTGACAACAGATCTAAAAGGGAGGTCAGTAAAGCCCGCAAGGGGTGCCAATGCATAGAGAGGCTTGGAAAAATCGAGTTTCATCAGCAGATGGAGTTGATATCGAGCAGATCATCAAGCTTGTATTTCTTATCCTCTTTCTTGAGATCATAGAGTGCTCGGAATTTGACAAACTCGCCTGCTTCATGCTCTTCAAGATATGACGCTATCTCATCCATCAGCTCATACTCAAAGAGCAGATAGAGATAGGCATGCTGGGCTTTGGGGTTCTCTTTCTGGTAGTTTTTGAAGAGTGCGAGGTTTTCATCAGGGCTGAAGAGCTTCTTGGTACGGTCAGCGATCTTGACAAAATCCCTGCACTCCAAAGGCAAGGCGGCAACAAACTCATTGAGGATCTCCTTGGTCAATCCGAGGGTATTCTCTTCGCTTGCACGGTTGAGGAGTGCAAAGAAGTTTTCGACGTCAAAGACTTTGGCAAAAGGTCTTGCTTTGACAAAATCGGCTTTTTGTGCGAAGATCTCAAGCGCTCTTTGACGTACAGGATCACTGAATGACTCTGTCGATTTCATCACCTCTTCGACAAACTTCTCATCATGCTCAAGACGGTTGAGTCTGTTTTGGATCAAGATAGGGTTGCCTTCATTGAAGACCTTGCTCATCTTCTCCTCTTTGAGATCGACATATTCACCGCTCTTGATTTTGTTGATGAGATTGACGACTCTGGAGAGTCTCGGATTGAGTCCGTCAACATGATCTATCACGTCGAGGGTCGATTTGCTGAGGATCATAGCGAAGTCACGGATCTCGCTGACAGAGTAGTTCTGTTCTTTGGGCTCCTTGACAAGCGACCAGTAGAACGCATCATCCAGCGTGCTGGCATCGCGTTGCCACTTCTTGAGCTGAAAATAGTTTTTCAGACCGTAGACAAGCATATGCAGGATAGTAAAGACAAAGAGTACAAGTGCGGGGATGATCACCCAGAGTGCCACGGGAAAATTGAAATTGACACCCATCATCTCTACGATATAGTTGTTCGGATTGATCGTGTAGGTAAACGCCCCTATGATCGCTATCAGTGTCAGTGCCGCAAAAATGTACAGTCCAAGTCTCATCTTTTTCCCCTTGTGATAGACCCTACGATGGAAGATCTACTTGTTTTCTTCTTTTTCGTTGATCTCTCTACAGGTAATGCAGAAACGCGCAAAGTTTTTCACTTCTAGCCTCGCTTTTCCGATAGGCTCCTCACACATTTCACATATACCGTAGGTACCGTTCTTTATTTTATCCAAAGCCAGATCAATTTCCGCTAATTCCTTGCGCTGCTGGATCATAATCGCGCTGTCCACCGCTGTCTCCGCGGACGCTGCGGCATAGTCACCCTCATCGTTGAGCTCAAGATCTCTCATCTCGGTAAGCTCCAGAGATGTACCTGTCAGGTTCTTCTCGATCTGTACTCTCCGGTCAAGCAGTTTATTCTGGAACGCTTCCAACTCTTTTTCTGTTAACATAGTCATTTTTCCCTATTTATGATATGGATGATTGTTGTTGATCGTCAGACCCCTGAAGATCTGTTCGAGCAGTACAACTTTCACCAGCTTATGTGAAAGCGTTATTTTACCAAATGATACCGCAGTATTACATTTGTCCAAAAAAGCACGTTCAAAGCCGTATGCACCGCCAATAAAAAAGTTTACCGTTGCGCTATCCTTAAGCAAATCAGCAAACCCATGGCTGTCTACCTCTTTGGATGAGGGGTCAAGTACGATATTGATACCGTTTGCCATGTACTTCTCAAGTGCTTTGCTGTATGCTCTCTGTGCCGCTTCGGGTGAGATATCATGCGCCTTGGCGATCTCTTTGTCGAAAACTTCGATCACTTCTACCTTGGCAAAAGGCTTGGCTATCTTTATATAATGCTCTATCAGCCCTGCATAGAGCTTGTCTTTGCCTTTTTTGTCTACAATGATCACATTGATCTTCATTCTCCAGGCCTTTCCTGATCTGTATCTGTTTTTTTATCCAAGTATCCAGATTTTTTTGCTATTGTAACCATATAATTTTAAGTTCATCAAATCTACTTCTCTTGGGAAGGTTAGCCATGACAAAAATCCTCTTTGTCTGTCTGGGCAATATCTGTCGCAGTCCCCTCGCCGAAGGGATCGCCAAATCAGTTGCGAGAGAAAAGCTCTTTTTATGCGATATCGATTCAGCAGGAACAAGCGGTTTTCATGAGGGTGAGCACCCCTGTGAAGACTCCATCAAGATCGCAAAAATGAATCATATCAATATCGCTTCGCTACGTGCCAGACAGGTCAAGCGCAGCGATGCCAAAGCATTTGACTATGTGATCGCTATGGATGCACAGAATAAAAAAACGCTTGAAGAGATGGGCTTTAAAAATGTCTATCTTCTCGGAGAATTTGGTGGATATGAGGGTAAAGATGTTCCTGATCCCTACTTTTTCGACACATTCGATGATGGGATTAAGAATGTCTATACTATGATTTCAGAGTGTGTTGAAGATTTTATCGAAAAGGCGGCTCATGGAAGCATCTGATACAACTCTCTCTAAGACCAACCCCTCTGATTACTGCATCGTCATCACCTCTACTGACAGCAGAGAAAATGCAGAACTGATCACCCGTACGCTTCTGGAGAAAAGACTTGTCGCATGTGTACAGTCTAGCCAGGTCAAGAGTGCCTACAGATGGCAGGGCAAAGTGATATCCGAAGAGGAGATACGTCTCGAGCTCAAGAGCAAAGTCTCTCTCTACGAAAAGCTTAAATCCGAAATAGAGAAGATGCATATCTACGATGTACCCGAAATACTCATGCTGCCTGTCACTGACGGCAATGAAGCCTACCTCAAATGGATAGAGACCGAAACAGCGGCACCCGTAGATCTCTGTGAACCAAAACAACCAACCGCTTCTGAACAAGCGATTTAGCTTCTCTTTCAAGTATGTTATACTGAACAAGAACCATAGCGTATTCTTTTACGCTGTATAAGGAGCCTCTGATGATAGAAAATGATTTCAGTAAAGCGATGGATTTCAGACACGCCTGCAAGCGTTTTGACGAGACGAAGAAACTGAGTGATGAGGAGCTGCACTTCATCCTTGAAGCTGGACGCAAATCCCCCTCATCTTTCGGTATGGAGCCCTGGAAGTTTGTCGTGATCTCCAACGATGCGCTCAAAGAGAAACTCCGCCCTGTATGCTGGAACCAGCAGCAGGTAACGACGTGCTCACATCTTGTTGTCATCCTCGCTGCTATCGAGAGTGTCAAGCCCCAGTCGGGTATCCCCGCCAAACGCTTTGGCAGACGTCATCTCCCGCCTGAACAGATCGAAGGCTATATCAAACTCTATAGTGAATTTATGGCGGAGACTTTCAGCAGTGATGAGAAGACCTTTTGCTGGACAGCCAGACAGACCTATATCGCACTCGCCAATATGATGACAGGCGCTGCGAGTATCCAGATAGATTCATGTCCGTTGGAGGGCTTCGAAAAAGAGAAGGTCGAGGAGATCCTCGATATCGATCCTGCAAAGTGGCAGGTCTCGGTCATCGTGGCGTTTGGACACCGGGTAGACCCTCAACCAAAACAGATCAGGCTCCCTCTTGAAGAGATCGTGACTTTTATCGATTAGTACTGTTTGACACAGCGTACCCAGAGCTTTTTTTGCAGATCGTCATCATTGGTGCACCCGCTACCGAAATAGACACTTTTGGCTTTCTCTCCATTGCGCTGCGCAGTCCAATAGTCTTCGGATACCACCACTTTGAATGTAGGATAGATCGCAGGGTCGATCACCATAAAATCCACAATGCTCAGAAGCTCCTCCTCTGTAGGCAGACGCCACCCCCTAATCCCCTCTATCTCCAGGTTGGCACAATAGGCTTTAGCTTCATACCACTCTCTTGCATTTTTGGCAACAGCATCGGTATCCTGCCAGAGAAGATGCTGTGATGTATCTCGGACATACCCCTTTTCATGGATAAAACGCCCGGCAGGCTCTGCTGATACTGCAATGGCAAGGATCATCAAAAAAAGAAAATTGCGGATCATCCATTTTCCTTGAGCGGCACGTAGATCTCAGTAAGTAGCTCTTCACGTCTGGTGCGGTGCGGATCATTGGGATAAAACTCATACCCTACGGGTCTTTTGGCTGTAGCGATCTTCTGATAGCGTACAAACTGCATCGCTGTCGTCCATGCATTGCCGAGATGCTCATAGGCACCCTTGTGCATAGTCTTCAGCCCTTTACCTCCGGGAAGCTCTCCTGTGACCCATCTTTTGGGGAGTGTCATCTCCTCTTCAAGAGGAATCGCCGCGATATACTCTGCGGTACCGCGAGGGATATCAAATGCTTCATACACTGCAAAAGGAATACGATCGGCAGAGAGTCCGTTCTCCTGCATGAAATCATAGAGTGTTTCAAAATCTCTGCGCATGACAACACCGAGATCCTCGATCGCGCAGCTGCGTGCAATACCGGTATAACGTCCCTCGGGCAGAGGCAGGACACCTTCGATATGGACAAACGAATCGACTTTCCCCGTTTCGATATACTCTTTGAGCATCAAAAGTCCGCGCCTGTAATCCATACCGATATATGCTTTCAATCTCGATTGCATCCAAAACATAAAAAA
>WFYB01000240.1 GCA_015490315.1 Sulfurovum sp.
CGGCTACATGCCAAACATCAACACTGGCAACGATGAAGAGTGCAATCCCGCCTATCATGCTAAAAATGACTGCCAGAAGCACGAAAAAGCGTGTTCCCCACAGCAAGCTTTCAAATGCATGTTCAATCATAGACTGATTTTCTTTGTCCATTACCAAATGCTCTTCTTCTGTATGTGTCTCTTTCATAAACTACACATCCTCCTGAAGCTTGATCCACTTCTGTGCAATACGCACTGCATTGGTAGCAGCCCCAACTCTGACCTGGTCTGCTACACCCCACATATGAAGGATGTTTTCAGAAAAGATATCTTTTCGGATACGTCCGACATAGGTGTAGTCGGTATCGGTAGAGATGATCGGCATGGGGTACTCACCCTTTTCAAGATCGTCAATCACTTTGACGTTCTCGAAGTTTTCAAGTGCCTCTCGAGCCTCTATCACACTTACATCTACCCCATCTTTGAAAGTTACTGTGATAGACTCAGAATGTGAACGCAGTACCGGCACACGTACACATGTAGCTGATACAGCGATGTCGGAGTGCATGATCTTGTTGGTCTCGTTGACCATCTTCATCTCCTCTTTGGTGTAGCCATTCTCCATGGGTTTGTCGATCTGGGGAATGACATTGAGTGCAATCTGATACGGGAACGCTTTGGCTTCGCTCTCATCGAGCCTGAATGCGAAGAAGTCCTGCATCTGTTTGACCAGTTCGTCCATCCCTTTTTTGCCTGCACCGCTGACTGCCTGATAGGTACAGACATCCACACGCTTGATCCCGTAGAGGTCATGCAGCGGTTTGAGTATCTGCACCATCTGAATGGTTGAACAGTTGGGGTTAGCAATGATGCCGGTATCTTCCCAAAGCTCTATATCTTCAGGGTTAACCTCCGGCACAACCAGAGGCACATCCGGATCCATACGGAAGTGGGAAGTGTTGTCGATGACGACTGCTCCCGCTTCAACTGCAAATTTGGCATAATGCGCCGAGATACTGCCGCCCGCACTAAAAAATGCGATATCGATATCACGCCCCTCAAAGACATCTTCTGTCAACTCTTCTATCTTGTAGGTTTTACCCTGGCACTCTACCTCTATGCCTACACTGTTGACACTTGCAAGCGGCAATATACTGTTGATAGGGAAATCCACCTCTTCAAGTACTCTCAAAAGCTCTTCGCCTACGGCACCGGAGGCACCGACGATTGCTATATTGTATTTTTTCACGTTCTTTTCCTATTTCTTATAATAAAGTGTTTGGATTGTCTGAGTTCTCCTCAGTTGTCTGCCCTGTCGTCTCTTCAGGTCTGTTCAGAGCATCTTCTGTGACCTCTTCATTCTCCTGAGGCTTCTCTTCTTTCTGACATTTTGCCATACTCACTACAATATCTTTTTTCTCTACAGTAACCACTTTAACCCCGGAGGTGTTGCGTCCGGCTTTTCTGATCTGTTCCATATCGACACGGATCATCTTGCCGACACTGGTCAGACACATCAGATCCTTGTCCTCTTCGACCAGTACAACGCCAACGACATCTCCTGTTTTGGGTGTCAGTTTCATGGAGATCACCCCTTTACCGGCACGGTTCTGCTCACGGTACTCGCTCGCTGTCGTACGCTTGCCAAGCCCTTTTTCGGAGAGCATCAGCAGTTCGTCCTCTTCGGACTTGATCGTCGTCGCACCACAGACATAGTCACCGTCGATCTTGAACTTGATCGCAGTCACACCGCGTGAGACCCTTCCGATCTCCCTGGCATCTTCGACTTTAAAGCGGATACAAAGCCCCTTCTTCGTCGCCACAAAGAGCCATTTGGTATCCTCATCGACGATCTTGGCTTCTACGATCTCATCATTCTCATCGAGGTTGATTGCGCGGACACCCGTGCTGCGGATATTGGAGTACTCTGAGAGGTTGGTACGTTTGACGATCCCGTTTTTGGTGAAGAATACCAGTGATTTGCTCTCATCGAAATCTGTCGTCGGGATGATCGCCTTGATCTTCTCATCGGGCTGCAGGTTGATCAGATTGACCACCGCTTTGCCTTTGGCGGTACGCGACCCCTCTGGGATGCGGTAGACCTTGAGCCAGTAGAGCTGTCCTCTGTCTGTAACAAACATGAGCGTATCATGGGTATTTGAGGTAAAGAAGCTCTCGATAAAGTCATCATCATAAGTCGTCACCGCCGTCTTGCCTTTACCGCCGCGATGCTGCTTCTCATACTGCTTGACCGGTACACGCTTGATATAGCCTCTATGTGTGATCGTCACGACCATCGGCTCATTGGGGATCAGATCCTCGATGTCGATATCGTCATAATCATCCACGATCTCTGTACGTCTCGGTGTTGAGAACTTCTCTTTGATCTCAAGCAGTTCTGCTCTGATGATCTCATTGATCTTCTCTTCGGATTTGAGGATCGCCTCAAGCTCTGCGATAGTCTTGAGCAGTTCTGCCAGTTCGTTCTCGATCTTTTCGATCTCCAGTCCTGTCAGACGTCTCAGACGCATCTCCAAAATCGCTTTTGCCTGGATCTCAGAGAGGCTGAAACGCTCCATAAGGTTGTTACGTGCATCCTCATCATCTTCAGAGCCGCGAATGATCTTGATCACCTCATCGATGTTGTCCACGGCGATCTTGAGACCCTCGAGGATATGTGCTCTCGCACGTGCCTTTTCGAGGTCAAAAATCGTACGGCGGATCACGACCGTTTTTCGGTGATTGAGGAAGAGGTCGAAAAGCTCCATCAGATTGAAGACTTTGGGCTCTTTGTTGTGGATCGCAAGCATGATGATCCCGAAAGTCACCTGCATCTGTGTCGATTTGAAAAGGTTGTTGAGCACGATCTCACTCATCGCATCACGCTTGAGCTCCATCACCACACGGATACCTTCACGGTCTGACTCGTCACGTATCTCACTGATCCCTTCGATCTGCTTGTCACGTACGAGCTGAGCGATATTTTCTATCAATCTGGACTTGTTGACCTGGAAAGGAAGCTCATCGATAACGATAACCTCTTTGTTCCCTTTCTGTTCGATATGTGTCTTGGCACGCACCTTGATACGTCCGCGTCCGGTCGTATAGGCATCCGTGATCCCTTTGCGCCCGAAGATGATACCGCCGGTAGGGAAGTCCGGTCCCTGCACGATCTTCATCATATCCTCGACTGTCGCTTCGGGATCATCGATACGCAGTACCAGAGCATCGATCAGTTCATCGAGGCGATGTGGAGGAATGTTGGTCGCCATACCGACTGCGATACCGCTCGATCCATTGAGCAGCAGATTGGGGACGCGCGCAGGCAGTACATCGGGCTCTTTGAGAGAGTCATCATAGTTGGGTACGAAGTCGACTGTCTCTTTATCGATGTCAGCAAGCAGCTCTTCAGCGATCCTGGTCATACGTGCTTCGGTATAACGCATCGCAGCAGCGTTGTCACCGTCGATAGAACCGAAGTTACCCTGTCCGTCGATCAGCGGTGCCTGCATCGAGAAATCCTGTGCCATACGAACCAATGCATCATAGACGGCATTGTCACCATGGGGGTGATACTTACCGATCACATCCCCGACGATACGGGCGGATTTTTTGTAGGGGGCACGATGACTCAGATTGAGGTCATCCATCGCATAGAGGATACGTCTGTGTACCGGTTTGAGTCCGTCTCTTGCATCGGGAAGGGCTCTACCGATGATCACCGACATAGAGTAATCGAGATAACTCGAGCGCATACTGTCTTCGATCAGCACCTCTTCTGTGTGTTGATTCTCTTCGAACAAATCAGCCATTCTTTTCCTTTTTTTCAAAGTTGTATGATTTTATCCAATCGGAAGATGAAAAAGGCTTAAAAATGGCTCAAATCGGCTTCTGGAAGCGTTAAAAAGGATTTTTGGTTTTTTAGGGATTTTTTGGTTAACATAAAATAAAGTCAAAAAGACCCGATTTTGTCTCGGGTCTTTTTATGTTTAGTGGCTATTGAGTTTGGCAACCGCATCAAGCATTTTCAGACCAGCTTCATTGACACTGTTCTTTCCAAGATACTTCGCTTCACGTGCTGCGACATAGGCTTTGTTGAAGACATCTTTGTCCAGTCCGCTCTTCTTGATCGCTTCTTTCAGGTTTTTAGGAAGAATTCTGATCTTTTTCTCTTTGACATACATACTTCCTGTCTCTGCGATCGCCTTGACGACACGGTAGATCGTCGGGTTGATTGGTGCGCCGAACCCTCCCGGTACACCGCTCATAGCATCATCCATCTCTTTGCCGAACTCTGTCTCCATGATGTGCCCGTCAGCAAGGATCTCTACAAAACCTTTCGCCTCAAGCTTATCGAGGGCTTCGGTGATGCGGATTTTTGTCTCCTCATCTTTCTCCGAAAGGAGCAGCTCACAGCTCATACCGTGATCAGGCACCATTTTGAAGACATCCGCTTCCCACTTGGTCAAATATGGCATTTTATCAGCATATGCCAGCTCCTCATAGAGCAGTCCTGAACGGCTTGGCTCATAGGTACCCAGTATACGCTCTTTGCGTGCCTCTTCGATCCACTCTCTGTTCGGGAGAGAGAATACTCTGTTGGATGCGGTCAGTGTCTTGACACTCCATGAGTGGATACTTCTCTCATCTATCTGATCCTCGATCACTCTTTTACCGTTCTCGGTCACATAGTAGATCGGCTTGCCGTTTTCCCAGACACCTTCAGTGATCAGACCGAAACCTTCAAGTGAATAGAGATACTCTTTGACATCGAAGTTGTCATCAAACCACTTCTGCATATCTTTGGCATCGGCAAATTTCTTGGCAATCTCTTGCTTCTTCTTGGGCATCTCATTGAGTCTTCTTCCGTATTTTTCCAGAATCTTCTTGTACTCTCTGATCTTTCTGTCTACCAACTCTCTTCGGATCTCCTCAAGGGTCGGTACCTCTTCCGGATTGCTTGTGTATTTCTCATCCCAGATCTTCTCAATGGTTTTGAGTGTCTCGACCTCCTCTTTTTCGATCGCAAAAGAGTTGAGTCTATCATCCCCTTCATCATTCAGGATACGATAAACTTCCATCGCGTGCTCTCCAGCTTTGGTGAGACTATCTACATCTTCTACATATCCCAATACAGCAAGTTCAATCAGCGTATCTTCATCAACCTCTTCACCATCTGCCACTCTGGCGATATTTTCAAGGATCGAGATGTCCAGTACACTGCCTTCATTCAGGAAGCCACCCAGTGTCAATGTCTCCTTAACCGCCTGTCCCAATCCTGTAAATGTAAAATAGTTACCGTTTGGAATCGAATATGCGATTAGTCTCATTGCTTCACAAATATCTTTGCTATTCCCTTCAATAGGAAGATAGTGTGCATCTGTCGGTCCCATAGGTGACTTACGGATATAGTCTGCCAGACTTGCATCAATCACCAGCTCCGGCTTCGTGATCTTATGTGCTTCAAATACTGCTTTGGCTTCTTCAGTAAGCTCGCCTTTTTCATTGGCAAAACCTCTTTTCGCCAGAGGCTCTTGAGAGATACTAGTCGTTTTATCTTTATTGTGTGCTGCCGCATCGATCATAGCGACCACTTCAGAGCTGAGCCACTTGAAGTCATCATCCCAGTTCTCAATCGCATCGATCTTCTCCTCCACGTTGGCGAGTGCATCTGCCACCATCTCTCCACTATAGGTCAACTCGATCTTCGCAGGGATAGGGAAACGCACCAATCCACCTAGATTGAGCTCCTCTAGCGCCTCATTGTTCAGTTTTTCTATATTAATCGTTTTATCGTCACTTCTGTGCAGTGCCAGAAGGATCTTTGCTGCCTCTTTTTTGATTATCATCATCTCATCCTTTTTATTTTGTTAGTAACATTCTATTCAAAAGCACCATCATGCCATTGCAACTATAGTTGCATCACTTATCATTTTATTAACCTATTTCATCTATAATACTTCCATTCCATACCTTTAGGGAGTTTCATGCCTATAGAACAGATCAAACATATCGTTGACTACGGGATCATCGGACTGCTTGCATTTCTTTCCTTCATCACCTTTGCTTTCGCAATAGAGCGTCTCCTCTACTACCGTTCTGTCAAAGTCGAAAACTACCGCAACAAAACCGCCCTCGAACTCGACCTCTCCAAACGTCTTGCTACATTGGCAAGCATCGGTTCGAACGCACCCTACATAGGGCTGCTCGGTACGGTACTGGCGATCATCCTGACATTCTATATCATCGGTGATCAGCAAGATACCATCAACCCCGGTGAGATCATGAAGCACCTCGCACTCGCACTCAAGGCAACCGCAGCAGGTCTGGTCGTCGCCATCCCCGCTACGGTACTCTACAATGCACTGCTGACCAAAGTAGACAGACTCCTGGCCCAGTGGGAAATAGCCCAGGACAAAGCATAAGATGCGACGTGAACGTTTTGACAAGATGAACGTCGTACCGTTCATCGATATTGTACTCGTACTTCTGGTGATCGTCCTTGCGACCGCAACTTTCGTGACAAACCAAAGCATCAAAGTCGATCTGCCAAGTGCCAGTTCCAAAAAGAGCGAAGAGAAGAAGTCAGTGCATATATCTGTAGACAAAGAGGGGAACTATTTTTATGACAAGGAGCCGCTGAGCCTCGACGAGATCAAAGAGAGACTGCGCAAACTCGATCCCAAAAAGGATCTCATCTCTCTACATATGGATAAAAGCTCACAGTTTCAGTATTTTGTCTCTCTCATAGACATTCTCAAAACCAAGGGCTTTGAGAATGTCTCTATCATTACTAAGAAATAGAAGTTAATTTACTCAGTCATCATTGTATAGAGACGTTTGAGCTGTTCGGTCATTTTGTGCAGACTGACCGCTCTACCCTCCCGTACAAACTCCCGTCCGTCAAGAAAAACGATCATCGTCGGTACGGAAAAGACTTGAAAGTGTGCCGAGATCTCCGGGTTTTCATGGGCATCAAGATAGATCTGTCTTATTTTCGGAAACTCTTTGTCAAAGAGTTCTTTGAATTTCGGTCTGAGCGCATGGCAGACGTTGCAGTGCTCCCCTGAGAAATAGAGAAGTACGCCCGGCTCCTCTCTGATAATTTGTTGTAGTGCTTCAAGTGTCATTGCTGCTCTTTTCTTTTTGCCGAATTATAGCGCAACAAACATAGAACAGCGGCTGACTCTCTCGCGTCCGAAGGTATCGAGCAGTCTCTCCTGATCGAGTTTGACATAGCGGCAGACTTTGCGATAGAGATGCCTGATATCCTCTTGGTGAGAAAGTGCATAGAAATCCCGTTCGAGATTCTCCAGATCCAGGATATTTTGTCGGCAGCGGCTGCGCTGGATACGGTTGAGGCGAAGCGAGGCTGCTTCTGCGTTGAGCCTGCGTTTGAGATGGTGCAGACGGCTAAAAAAGTATCTCAGCTCACTTTCGAGTTCTCTGGTCGTACAGCGGTCGATTGATGAGAGGTAATACATCGGCAACTCCTTTTGGATAAATTTCGGCTTTGGATTATTATAGCACAGAGAGATAAACCGTTGTTTTAGCTCACACCTGATATGATACAGTACAATCGATACAGAGAGGACATCTTATGGAAAACGCATCACAAACATCACTGATCGAACAGGCAAAAGAACTCTCAAAAAACCTTGGTTTCAGCAATTGAGATACAGGGATCATAGAGATACGCCCGACAGAAGATCCCAAGCGCAAAGAGATGGTGCTGCTACAGGGTAGCTGGGATGAGCAGAAGCCCAAAATCGCTATAGAACAGAGCGATCCCAAAAAAGTGTATGTTCTTTTGACTGCAGAGAGCTTCAGGGATCTGGTGGAAGCACTTCGCAGATCCAATCAGAAAAACTTCAACCTCAAACTTTAAAAAGCGATATGGAAGCATATCCCTGTCGACTTCGATGATGTCTGGGTCGTTGCGGCAGACAAGATCAACAAAGCGATGCAGTCACACAAAGATCACGGATCGGTCAATATCGACCTGGACAAACTCATCGATGAACTCAAACGGGAACACCCCTCCCTCTTCATCAATCTTGCCGACATCGATCCCTCACACAAAATCGTGATCAACCCTGTCAATTAGGAGGAGCAGCTTAACTTTCTGTTTTTATGTATATCTGGGGTGGCCGCTGCCCAGCGTTCAAACTCCGGATGTTCCGCATAGGGATTTTGGGCGATACGGAAGAGATCATCTATGATGCCATAATCCCCCTGCTTGGCCGTATCTATCGCTTCTTGGAGCATATAGTTTTTGAGTACATACTTGGGATTTGCCTGCAGCATGGTTGCATGTCTATCCTCTACGCTTAGTTCATTCTCTCTCAAACGTGCATCATAGCTGTCGAGCCACTCGTTCATCGGCGTATGGTAGAGACCGAGCTTGAGTAGCTCACTGCGCTCACCGTCATATCTGCTCAGTGTTCTAAAAAAGAGCGTATAGTCGATACCCAGGCTCTGCAGTGTACCGAGCATATGTTTGATAAGGTCGATATCCTTCTCTCCTACTCTCTCCAGTCCTATTTTACGTCCCATCTGATAGAGATATTCGCGCGTATAAAGCCTGCCGTAATGTGCGATACTCTTTTGGAGCCTCTCTATACTCACAAGAGGTGAGAGTGCCGTCATGAGCGCACGCAGGTTCCATTCGCCGATCGTAGGCTGATTGCCAAAGCTGTATCGACCCTCTCTGTCGGTATGGTTGCAGATATTGTTGAAATCATACTCATCCAAAAAGGCATAAGGACCATAATCGATCGTCAACCCGTGAATCGACATATTGTCCGTATTCATCACCCCATGCTGGAAGCCCACTGCCTGCCACTGAGCCATCAGGCGTGCAGTCTTTCCCATCACTTCGGTAAAGAAGTGAAAATATTTCTCTTTCTCATCTATCAAATGCGGATAACTCTCGGCAATCGTATAATCCGCCAATGCCTCAAGCTCTGCATACATCTTTTTGTGCGCGAAATACTCGAATGTACCAAAGCGTACCCAGCTGGGACTGACCCGCAGGACGATCGCACCCTTCTCCCACTCCTCCCTGCGCACACTGTGATCCGCTCCGATCAGTGCAAGTGCCCGTGTCGTCTCGATACCCAACCCATGCATCGCCTCACTCATCAGATATTCGCGGATCGATGAACGTAGTACCGCACGCCCGTCACCTGAACGGGAGTATTTGGTCACGCCTGCTCCCTTGAGCTGCAGATGCAGCCCATTTAGGGTACCTATATTGATCGCCCGCCCGTCGCCAAGTCTGGGGACAAAGTGCCCGAACTGATGCCCTGCATAACACATTGCAAACGGATCGGATCCTTCCAGCTTCAAAGCACCATTGACGAAATCGACCATCGCATCACTCCCCAGCTCCCCCTCATCGATCCCGAGCATCTGCGCCACTGCCGCATTGGTATGAATCATAAAGGGCTTGTTCAGCGGTGTAGGTTCGACCCTGTCATAGCATGCCTTAGGTAAAGAGAGATAAGGGTTTGTCAGTTTCAGTTCTTTGAGTTTTAATGTTTTTGGATTCATAAGCCAAGTCTATCTTGAGAAACTTTAAAGTGACTTAGGAGTATAATCACAACAATATTTTCAATAAGGATTGACTATGGGTAGAGCGTTCGAATACCGTAAAGCAGCAAAGATGAAGCGTTGGGGCACCATGTCCAGACTCTTCCCCAAACTGGGTAAGATCATTACGATGGCAGCCAAAGAGGGAGGCTCTCCCGACCCTGACATGAATGCCAAACTGCGTACGGCAATCCTCAATGCCAAAGCGCAGAATATGCCAAAAGACAATATCGAAGCGGCGATCAAACGTGCTTTCAATAAGGATGCTGCTGATATCAAAGAGATCACCTATGATGTCAAAGCTCCCTACGGTGTACAAATGATCGTCGAGTGTGCCACAGACAACGGTACCCGTACTGTCGCCAATGTCAAGGCTATCCTGCGCAAGAACAATGCCGAGATGCTCACCTCCGGCTCTCTGAACTATATGTTCACCCGCAAGGCGGTCTTTGTCATCGACAAAACAGAGGATATGGACGTCGAAGAGCTTGAACTTGAGCTGATCGACTACGGTCTTGAAGAGATCGAAGAGGATGTCGAACCGCAGGAGAACGGCGAGGACAAGCCGATCTTGAGAATCTATGGTGAGTTTACCTCATTTGGTGATCTGAGCAAAGCCTTTGAAGAGCGTGGCATAGAACCGAAAAAATCAACACTCGAGTATATCGCCAACACGCCGATAGACCTCAATAACGAACAACTCGAAGAGATAGAAGAGCTTATCGAAAAGCTCGAAGAGGATGATGACGTACAGACTGTCTATACCAACATTAACTAAACCTTTCAAAACTTCATAAGCTGCTCCCGCAAAACATAGGGGAGTATCCCTCCGTTACGGTAGTATCTGAGATCTACTGCCGTATCGAGACGCAAGATGGTCTCAAACCTGTATCTTTCTCCTCTCTCATTGACGGCGGTCACCGTGACGTTTCCTCCTGCTTGAATCTCTTCAAGTCCATAGATCGTATAGCGCTCCGAGCCGTCAAGTCCGAGACGCTCCCATGTCACCCCGGGTTCAAACTCCAGAGGCAGTACACCCATGCCTACAAGATTGTTTCTGTGGATGCGTTCATAAGAGTCTGCGATCACTGCTCTGATGCCAAGCAGTTGTGTACCTTTGGCAGCCCAGTCACGTGAAGAGCCCATACCGTAGTCAGCTCCCGCCAGTACAATGAGTGGTACACCTTCCTCTGCATAGCGTACTGCCGCATCATAGACAAACATCTCTTCTCTATCCGGGAAATGTCGTGTGTTGCCTCCCTCCTTGGGGGCAACCAGACGGTTTTTGATACGCTCATTCGCAAAGGTACCCCGTATCATCACCTCATGATTACCGCGTCTTGAACCGTAGGAGTTAAATGCCTCCGTAGGAACACCGTGAGCGATCAGATATTGTCCCGCCGGGTAGTCAGCGGGGATCCTGCCTGCCGGTGAAATATGGTCTGTCGTCACAGAGTCTCCCAAAAGCAGCAGAGGACGGGCATGGATGATATCCTCCAGCTCTTTTCGCGCTCTCTCAAAGTGTTCAAAATAGGGCGGTCTCCGCAAATAGGTAGAGTCTTCATCCCAGGCAAAGAGTTTGCCTTCCGGGATTTCAAGCTCTCTCCAGCGTCTCTCGCCCTCAAGAATGTCAGCATACTTGCTCTCAAAAAGCTCCGGGCTGAGCAAGGAGGAAATCAGTGCATCGATCTCTTCCTTTTTTGGCCAGATATCACGCAGATAGACCGGATTTCCCTCTTTGTCTTCCCCCATCGATTCGTTCTCAAAATCGATCCATATCCTGCCTGCAAGTGCATAGGCAAGTACCAGCGGCGGTGATGCAAGAAAATTGGTCTTGACTTTGGGGTGGATACGCGCTTCAAAATTTCTATTGCCGGAGAGTACTGCAGAGACGATCAGCCCCTCTTCCTCTATCGCCTGTTCTATCTCCTTTGCAAGCGGTCCGCTGTTTCCGATACAGGTGGTACATCCGTACCCTACGATCCCAAAGCCGAGGCTTTCGAGTGCTTCGGGCAATCCTGCACGATTCAAATATGCCTCAACCACTTTCGATCCCGGTGCAAGCGAGGTTTTGATATAGGCGGGGACTTGCAGCCCTTTCCGGAGGGCATTGCATGCCAGCAGACCTGCAGCGAGCATGACTGAAGGATTGGATGTGTTGGTACAGGAGGTAATCGCAGCGATCACAACCGAACCGTCACAAAGCATATAAGACTCACCTTTCATCCCCAAGGGTGTGCATTTGCGTGCCACTGTCGTACGACAAAGGTCGGCAGCTGGTGTATCATCATCTGTTGCCATCTCGTCACCAAGTACCGCAAGACTCTTCTCATCTATCTTGCGTCCATAGTCACATCCAAGCATATCCAAAAACCGGTTGGGGACATCACCAAGAGCGATGCGATCCTGAGGTCTTGAAGGGCCTGCAACAGAGGCGGTAATGGTACCAAGATCGAGTGTGACCACTTTGCTGTAGGTCGCTTCTGTCATCGGATCATAGAATAGCCCCTGTGTACGCAGGTAAGCCTCCGCCCTTTGAGCTTCCTCTCCGCGTCCGGTATCTCTCAGATAGCGTAATGTCTCATCATCCACAGGGAAAAACCCCATTGTAGCACCATACTCCGGTGCCATATTGGCAATGGTGGCACGATCTGGCAGAGAGAGCCCCTCCATTCCCTCACCGAAAAACTCAACAAAAGAATCGACCGCATTCTCTTGCCGCAAAAGTTCGGTAATGCGCAAGACAAGATCCGTGGCGGTGGCAGCCGGCGGCAATGCTCCGCTCAGCCTGACACCGATCACCTCAGGCACTTTCATACTATAGGGTTCACCCAGTGCCACTGCCTCAGCTTCGATACCTCCCACGCCCCAACCGAGTACCCCAAGTCCATTGATCATCGTCGTATGTGAATCAGTTCCGATAAGCGTATCGGGATGGAGGTATTGCTCTGCATCTTGCTCTTTGACACTGACAACCGTTGCGATATACTCAAGATTGACCTGATGGACGATACCCGCGCCGGGAGGAAAGACCCGCAGAGTATCAAACGCATACTGTGCCCACTTGAGAAAGACATAGCGCTCTCTGTTACGCTTGTACTCCATATCGAGATTGTATTGCAGGGCATCCTCGGAAGCATAGTGATCCACCTGTACCGAATGGTCTACGATCAGATCGATCGGTACAACAGGGTTGATCCTGGAGGGATCTGCACCGTGCGCCGCCATCGCATCACGCAGAGCAGCAAGATCCACCAGACAAGGTACCCCGGTAAAATCCTGCATCACAATGCGTGAGGGGTAAAATGCGATCTGTTCGGTAGTTGTTTGATGGGGGTTCCATTTGCCTATCTTTATGATATCATCAAACGTGACAATATCGCCATCATAAGAGGAAAGAAGGTTTTCAAGCAGTATGCAAAGGCTATAAGGGAGTGCGAACAGATCTATACTGTGATCATCGGCAAACAATTTGAGATCATAATAGCGGTAATCGTACCCGTCAATATGTACGCTGTTGAGATATACCCGAGTATCCATCACTGCTCCTTTTCAGGATCGTATCAGGATACTATAGACAAAAGGTGTGTAATCTATGTAGAGCAGATCAATGCTTCCCGTACTTCTCCACAAATGCCTCACAATCTCCTTCAAAGTCGATCATCGTACCATCTTCATTGAGTTTGATGATACGATTGGCAAAGGCATCGATGAGCTCGCGGTCGTGTGAAACAACGATCGCACCACCTTCATAGCGGTGCAGCGCTTCACCCAGTGCGACGATCGCTTCAAGGTCGAGGTGGTTGTTTGGCTCATCCATCACCAGGAAGTTGGCGCTGTCCATCATCATCTTGCTCATCATCACACGGTGTTTTTCACCACCTGAACAGGCATCGACCTTCTTCTTCTGCTCCTCGCCGCTAAAGAGCATACGCCCCAGTGTCTTTCGGATCTCGTCAATATGCCACTTGGCATCAAATCCCTGTATCCACTGCGGCAGTTCCACATCGCCGGTGACGATATCTGTCGTATTTTGCGGGAAGTAGCTGGTGGTGATGGTCTGTCCCCATTTGTAGCTGCCGCTGTCAGGCTCCAGGTTGCCCATGAGGATCTCAAGCAGTGTCGTCTTCCCTACACCGTTGGCACCGATAAGAGCGATCTTATCGCCCTTATTGACTTTGAATGTGATGTTTTCAAAGACTTTTTCCCCATCATAGCTTTTGGATAGATTTTCCACTTCAAGCACTTCGTTACCGATATCTCTGTGAGGCTTGAACATGATGGAAGGGTCACGTCTTGAGGAGAGCTTGATCTCTTCGATATTGAGCTTTTCGAGCTGCTTTTGGCGTGAGGTTGCCTGCTTGGCTTTGGAGGCGTTGGCGGAGAAACGGGCGATGAATTTCTCAAGCTCCTCTTTCTCTTTGAGCGCCTTGCTTCTGTCCGCTTCCGCCTGTTTTGCCATCAAATTTGCCGCGATATACCACTCATCATAGTTGCCGGTGAACTCACGAATATTCTGAAAATCCAGGTCAAGGATATGGGTCACCACACCGTTGAGGAAGTGCCTGTCGTGCGAGATGACTACCAGTGTCCCCTCATGGCGCTTAAGTTCGTTCTCCAACCATGCGATCGTCTCCATATCGAGGTTGTTTGTCGGCTCATCAAGCAGTAGGATATCAGGCTTGAGGAAGAGTACCTGTGCGAGCAGGATCTTGAACTTGTCACCGCCAGTGAGGGAGCTCATCAGATCATCATGCTGTTCTACAGGAAAGCCGAGTGTCGTCAAGAGTTTTTCAATCTTGACATCAGACTCATAGGTCGGATCCTCATCCGCGCAGATCATCTCCAGTTCGCCCAGACGGTTATTGACCTCATCACTCTCGAAGTCACCCTCCATATAGAGCTTCTCTTTCTCTTTTTGGGCATCATAGAGTCGTTTGTTGCCGTAGAGCACAGCATCTTTGAGTGTAAAATCCTCAAAAGCATACTGGTTCTGTGAGAGCATCCCCAGCTTTAGCCCCGGCTGGATCTGTACTTCACCTTCACTCGGTTCAATCTCCCCAGCAAGGATCTTCATAAAAGTCGATTTGCCAGCACCATTCGCACCGATGAGACCGTAGCGCTTGCCCTGATCCAAGGTGATGTTTATCTTGTCGAAAAGCACACGCTTTCCATACCGCTGTGTTAGATTGACTGTACTAAGCACTGTTTGTCCTTCAAAAATAGAAATATCATAAATTATGATGCGATTTTAGCGTAATGTGCTGAAAGCAATCTCAAAAAGGCCTTAAAGCAGTTCGATCACCTTTTGCGGCGGTCTACCGATCACTGCTTTGCCATCCTTGATCACGATAGGGCGCTCGATGAGTCTGGGGTGCTCGACCATCGCTTCGATGAGCTTCTCTTCATCTTCTACCTCTTTAAGCCCAAGCTCTTTGTAGATCGCCTCTTTGGTACGCATCAATTCACGTGCGGAGATACCGAGCATCTTCAGCAGTGATTTGAGCTCTTCTTTGCTTGGAGGAGTGTCAAGATACTTGACCACCTCAACATCGGTACCCTGCTCTTCAAGCAGCTTGAGTGCCTCTCTTGACTTGCTGCATCTTGGATTGTGATAGATTGTTACTTTACTCAATAGATACTCCTTGTTGTTTGATTTGGTTATTTACATGATAGTGTTGTGCAGTGTGACGATCTTTTGATCCACTCCCGGAACGACCTCTTTATCCTTGCCCTCATAGTCGATATTGGAGAGCAGGTAGCGTACAGCATTGAGTCTGGCACGCTTCTTGTCGTTGGCATCGAGCTCACACCATGGTGCATAGTAGGTACCCGAAAGGGTGAACATCTTGTCACGCAGCTTAGCATATTCGTCATACTTTTCATGCCCTTTGTAGTCCAGCTCGCTCAACTTCCAGTTTTTCAAAGGATCTTTTTCTCTGTCTTTGATCCGTTTTGCCTGTGTCTTTTTGGAGATGTTGAGATAGAACTTGAAAAAATAGATCCCGTCATCGACGACCATCTCTTCGACCTCATTGACCTGTCTGTAAAAATGCTCATGCTGCTGGGGTGTACAGAAGCCAAAGACCATCTCTATCCCCGCACGGTTGTACCAGCTCCGGTCGAAAAAGACCATCTCCCCGCCATTGGGAAACTGCTTGATGTGCCTCTGAAAATACCACTGCGTCAACTCCACATCAGTTGGCTTTGGCAGAGCGACAGAACGTGCCTCTCTGGGGTTGAGATACATCATAAACTCTTTGATTGTGGAGCTTTTGCCTGCAGTATCCATCCCTTCGAAGATCATTAGGATACGCTTGTTGTTGTCGATCACCCACTTTTGGAGTTTAACTAACTCATAGTAGAGCTTCATCATCTCTTTTTTGTAGAACTTACGCGTGATCTTTCCGTTGCCTTTAAAGACCTTCTCATACTTCTCTATAAATTCGGGAAGGCTCTCTGTATAGATCGCAACTTGATTATGCATAGGGGCTCCTTTTGCTCATGAAATGCCTACTGCTCTCTCTGGCGCTCTTCTGTCTCCAGCTTCATCAGCAGTCTGGCATTGTTGATACGCAGTTTGCTGTTCTCTTCTGAAATCGTATCGAAACGCTCCTGGAATGTACGGTGCTCCTCCTGGAGTTTGGCATAAAGTGTTTCGGTATGCTCAAGCTTGGCATCGGTCTGGCTCTGAAGCTTCTCCAGTTCATGGTAGCGCTTGCGCAGCGTCTCGAGCTCTGTCTGTGTTGAGAGGAGATCCTCTCTGGTCTGTGCAAACTGCTGCAATTCCTGGCTCTGTTTGGCATTTTGAATCTTCAGTGCCTGCAGTTCCCGCTGAAGCTCTGTGATCTCTTTGGCTTTGGCTTCATTATCGATCTGCACATTGACAAACCTCTCTTTGTAGCTCTTGACCCGCATGCTTGAGACAACGACCACAAGAACGATAAAGAGCAGCACTACCAGTGCCATAGCCCCGATAAACATCCATGTAGGATCACTGCTGAGTTTTGCTATCCATTCATTCATCACTATCCTCTGATCACATCATAACTTTTGGGAGCATTGCAGTGCATATCTGCCGCTTTGAGACTCCCTTTGCCGTATTGCATCTTTTTGAAGACGATCTGTACTTTGTTGTCTAGATCATCGAAGTATGCCACACTCTGTATCCTACCGTTTTTGTCCACCTGTATGGTATAACGTCTGTTTTGGTACTCTGCCAGATAGATATTGTCTTTATACTTTTTCGCATGTTTGAGAATCGTCGGCAGATCCAGCCCTTTGTCGATGAGATAGTAGGATACCTGCTCAAGGTCATGATCGACTACAATCAGCTCTTTGCCATCGGTACAGACCTCTTTGCTGGTTGGTTTGAGGTAGACCCACTTGAGCCTGTTGCCCTCAGAGAAACGTACCGACCCCTCATAGGTGATCACTTTGCCCTTTGGGTTGGTAACCTTCTGGACAAAATCGGCCTGAAAATGCTCCGGAACCGTTATCGCAGCAAAGAGCCCCGTGATCATCGTCATCGTTACTATAAAAATCTTCATTCTTTTCCTTATCTTCGTATTTGAAATATACCAAAAATTGACTTTTGGCAACCCCATTTTGACCTAAAATCGTGAAAGGATGGTGAAGGAGAGAGATGCATCTTGAGGCTAACGATTTATTAATCACTTTTTGGATAAAATAATCCCACTTTATAGAAATTACAACATTAGGCAATACTACAATGATAAAAAGTCTACTCAAGGTTTTTGGCACCCAAAACGACAGAATCGTCAAAAGCTATCTCAAAAAAGTCGAAAAGATCAATGCACTCGAACCGAAATATGAAGCGCTCAGTGATGAGGAGCTCAAAGAGGCATTTGAAACACTCAAAAATGCTGTAAACAGTGGAGAGAAAACGCTTGATGATGTGCTTTATGATGCTTTTGCGATCACAAGAGAGGTGAGTAAACGCACACTCGGTATGCGCCACTATGATGTACAGATGGTCGGAGGTATGGTGCTGCATGACGGCAATATCGCCGAGATGAAGACCGGAGAGGGTAAAACCCTTGTTGCTACCCTCGCGGTCGCTCTCAATGCAATGACAGGCAAAGGTGTCCACGTCGTCACCGTCAACGACTATCTTGCCAAAAGAGACTCCGAGGAGATGCGTCCGCTCTATGAATTCCTCGGCTACAGTGTCGGATCCATCACCTCCGATATCTATGATGAAGAGAGCAGAAAAGCACAGTACGACGCCGATATCACCTACGGTACAAACAACGAATACGGATTTGACTACCTTAGGGACAATATGAAAGTGCGCCTCGAAGAGAAGGTGCAGCGTGAGCACAACTATGCCATCGTCGATGAAGTGGACTCCATCCTCATCGATGAGGCAAGAACCCCGCTGATCATCTCAGGTCCTACACAGCGTGACCACAACCACTACGCCAAAGCCAACGAGATCGCCAAGCAGATGGTACGCGGCGAAAAGATCGAGACCAAACCCGGCGAACCCGAGCAGACCACCGGTGACTTTATCGTCGATGAGAAGAACAAAGTGATCATCATGACCGAAGAGGGGCTGCAGAAAGCGCAGGATCTCTTCGAGGTGGACAACCTCTACTCTCTGGAAAATGCAGCACTCTCGCACCACCTCGATCAGGCACTCAAAGCGCATCACCTCTTTGAAAAAGATGTCGACTATGTCGTGCAGGACAATGAGATCATCATCGTCGATGAATTCACCGGACGGCTGAGTGAAGGGCGACGCTACTCAGAGGGACTGCATCAGGCACTCGAAGCCAAAGAGGGCGTAGAGATCCAAGAGGAGTCACAGACCCTTGCCGAGATCACCTACCAAAACTACTTCAGACTCTACAACAAACTGGCAGGTATGACAGGGACAGCACAGACCGAAGCGACGGAGTTTGCACAGATCTACGAATTGGATGTCATCTCTATCCCGACCAACGTACCTGTACGCCGTATTGACAAAAATGACCTCATCTACAATACCGAAGAAGAGAAACTTGATGCAGTGGTCAAGAAGGTCAAAGAGTACCATGCCAAAGGCCAGCCGGTGCTTATCGGTACCGCCTCTATCGAGAAGTCGGAGCTGATCCATGAACGCCTCAAAAAAGAGAAGATCCCGCACAATGTCCTCAACGCCAAAAACCACTTCCAGGAAGCAGAGATCATCAAAAACGCCGGACAAAAAGGCGCCGTGACCGTTGCGACCAATATGGCAGGGCGTGGGGTTGACATCAAGATCGATGACGAGGTACGAGAGCTCGGCGGTCTGGCGATCCTCGGTACAGAGCGCCACGAATCACGCCGTATTGATAACCAGCTGCGCGGACGATCCGGTCGTCAGGGTGATCCCGGAGAGAGCCAGTTCTTCCTCAGTCTCGATGACAACCTGCTACGAATATTTGGTGGCGAAAAGATCAGAAATATCATGAACCGTCTCGGTGTCGAAAAGGGAGAGTATATCGACTCCAAGATCGTCACCCGCTCTGTCGAGAAAGCGCAGAAAAAGGTAGAGAACCAGCACTATGAGTCTCGTAAACATATCCTTGAGTATGATGATGTCGCCAACCATCAGCGTAAAGTAATCTATGCCTTCCGTAATCAGCTGCTCGATCCGGCATTTGATATCGATGCCAAGATCAAAGAGAACCGCTCGGAGTATGTCGATCACCTGCTTGCCCAAGCGGATATTGTCTCTGGGATGCCGGCAGAGGACTTTAATCTTGAAAAACTTGCCGCACTGATCAAAGAGGATCTGCATATCGAAGTTGATCCGAAATACTTTGAGGGCAAAGAGCCTGAAGAGCTGCATGAGATGATCGTCGATATGATGGAGAATCTCTATGAAGAGAAGATGTCACAGATCGATCCCGAGCAACGCAATGAGATCGAGCGCATCCTCTACTTGCAGGTACTCGATCCGCAGTGGAGAGACCACCTCTATGAGATGGATGTGCTCAAGACCGGTATCGGTCTGCGGGGCTACAACCAGAAAGACCCGCTGACAGAATACAAGCAGGACAGCTACCGTCTCTTTACCGATCTGGTACAGCGCATCAAGTTTGAAGCGGTCAAAGTGCTGCATCTTGTACAGTTTGACTTCAGCAACGAAGCAGAAGAGGAGGCAGCCGTAGAGCATATCCGTGAAGAGCTTGAGAGCGGTGTAGCAGATGCTGTACTTAATGACGGTACGGAACCTGAATCTTCCGAAGAGACAAAGCGTACACCGATCAAAGCGGATAAAAAGCCCAAAAGAAACGATCCATGCCCATGCGGATCAGGCAAAAAGTATAAAAACTGCTGTGGACAGAGCGGACCCAAAAAAGGTCTCTTGGCATAATGTCCAAGTCGATCCTGAAGCCTAACAACACCTTTGTTAGGAGAATCATCAGACACTACCTCAAGTACGACAAAGAGAACCCCTTTATCTTTATCTCTGCGATGCTCGCTTTTTTGGGGATCGCTGCAGGTGTCATGGTACTGATGATCGCCATGGGGATCATGAACGGTACACAAAAAGAGTTCACCAAAAAGCTCTTTGTGATGAACTATCCCTTGACTGTTCTGCCCATCGAAGAGGGTGCTGTCAATGACCGACTCATCGCCAAACTCCAAAACGCCTTTCCTCACCTCAAATTCAGCCCCTACTACACCACCCAGGTCATCACAAAAAATGACGGTGAGGTACAAGGCTCTCTACTCTATGGTGTAGACTTCGACAAAGAGAGTGCGATCAACGAAATCTTTGCCAAAGCTGTCGGCAAAGCACAGAGCAAATACAAAGTCGTCATTGGCGAGGGGCTCTCCTTTGAGCTCAATGCCCCTGTAGGGCACAAGGTCACCCTCTACTTTTCGGAGCAGCAGGCGGTGGGATTTGGTACGATGCCTCTACAGAAGCGTTTTGTGGTCGATGGTGTTTTCAAGTCGGGGCTCAAAGCCTATGACAAAGCGATCATGTATACCACCCAAGAGGCGTTCAGAAAGCTTCTGGGGCGTCCGGTGGGAAGCTATGACGGTCTGCATATCTATACCAAAGAGCCGCTCAAGGAGATCGAGACGATCAAAAAAGTGCTACCGCCCACTGTCGTCATCGAAGGGTGGTGGCAGCAAAACGGCAACTTCTTTGCCGCAATGGAGATGGAGAAAAAAGCCCTCTTTCTTGTCCTGCTGCTGATCATACTGGTCGCCTCTTTGAACATCATCTCCTCGCTACTGATGACCGTCATGAGCCGCCGAAGCGAGATCGCACTGATGCGTACGCTCGGTGCGACCAAAGAGGAGATCCGAATGATCTTTTTCAGGCTTGGGCTGATCATCGGAGCAGGCGGCATTGTCGCCGGTACCCTGCTGGGGCTGCTGGGTA
>WFYB01000241.1 GCA_015490315.1 Sulfurovum sp.
GGAGAGTTGAAGTGTTCCTCTCCCTGATCATAGAAGATCTCCGAGCACGGTCCGCACGGTCCGGTGTCACCCATCTGCCAGAAGTTGTCCTTGTCCCCGAAACGCATGATACGCTCAGGCGCGATATGCTTCTCCCATATCTTGGCAGCTTCATCATCGCTCTCATGTACAGTCACCCAAAGTTTCTCTACAGGCAGCCCCAGATACTCCGGTGAGGTGATGAACTCCCAGGCGTAGGCGATCGCCTCCTCTTTGAAATAGTCGGCAAAAGAGAAGTTGCCCAGCATCTCAAAGAGCGTGTGGTGACGCGCAGTATATCCGACATTGTCAAGGTCGTTGTGTTTTCCTCCGGCTCTCAGGCAGGTCTGCGAGCTTGTCGCTCTGGGAGGATTGGGGATAGGCGCTTCACCGGTAAAGATGTTCTTGAACTGTACCATGCCCGCATTGGTAAACATCAGTGTCGGGTCATCGGGTACCAGAGGAGAGCTTGGCACCAGTTTGTGCCCTTTGTTTTGAAAAAAGTCCAGAAATGATTTTCTAATATCCATACGTAAAATATCCTAAAAAAGGAGCCGGGGCTCCGCTTAATAAATTGAAGATATTTTACCCTAGATGTGGTTAAAGCCGCATGTTGCCCTGCCTACAGACTATAAACCAAACCTGCAGATGTCTCCATCACTCCTGCTGTCTTGATAGTCGGGATCGAAGACGAACATCCCTTTGGTATCTGTCGTACCGCTCCATCCCGAAGCACAGTTATAGGGTACATCACCTACTGCATAGCTTCCATCTGACCTGCTGCCAAGATAGAGTCTATCATACTCATATGAGCGTCTGTCATCCAGATCGTAGAAAGTACACTGATCGCCATCATCGAAACTAAATGCCCCAAGCGCATCCGTATAGCCCACGATATCTCTACCACACTCATAATAGACACCCTCTACACCCTCATATCGACCCGTCACATCATCATAAGTCTGCAAAAAATAGACCCACCTTGCATCTGCCTGATGATCATACACATCACCTGTATCACTGCCGCATCCACTCAAACCGATCACTGCTGCAAGCATGACCATCCAAAGATATATGTTTTTCATGTCAAATCCTTTTGTTTGTCATATATTAGACAAAGAGTTTAACCTGAAATTGTGTGAAATTTGTGTCAGACCCTGCGCAACAGATCTGCGATCTGCCTGCTGCCGTCTCTTTCGATGAGCTGCATCAGCCCTTCGCTTTTGGGCTGCATATCCTCTTGCATCAACGCCAGTACCTTATCGCCTTCGAGATCCTCCTCGCGCATCAGCCATGCCAGCTCTTTCTCTACGAGGAATTTTGCATTGTAGTACTGATGATCCCCCGCCGCATAGGGATAGGGGACAAAGAGTGTGGGCAGTGCCGTGGCACTCAGCTCCCAGAGTGTCGAAGCCCCTGCTCTTGCGATCGCAAAATCTGCCTCTTTCATCAGTGCTGCGATCTGATCACTGAAGCCAAAGACCTCCGCTTCGATCCCAAGTCGCTCATAGGCACGTCGCACCTCTTCGATATTACGCTCACCAGCCTGATGGATGATGCGTATGCCCCTATCGTGCAGCTGGGGAGCGATCTCAAGTGCCAGCTTGTTGATCGCCTGTGCCCCCTGCGAACCGCCAAGGAAGATAACGGTCTTGACCTCCTTGCGTATCCGTGCGTTTTCAAAAAAGATCTCTTTGACCGGATAGGCTTTGACCGGGCTGTCTGATTCATAGGAGGAGATGAAGTATTTCGCATAGGGTTTGAGCAGTTTATTGAGCGTACCGATGGCAGCGTTTTGTTCATGGATCACCAGCGGTGTGCCCGTAAGCTTGGCTGCAAATGCCATCGGTGCAGCAGAAAACCCCCCTACAGAAAAGACCACCTTCGCTTTGTGCGCACGCAATATCTTGATAGAACGCAGTGTGGCTTTTGCCATCATCAACAGGGACTTTACTTTGCCCAAAGCACCCTGATCGACCACCCCTCGCGTCTCAAAGAAGTACTTCTGTACAAAATCTTCATCTTCGCCAAACCATGCCCTATCTTGTCCTTTTGTGGAACCGACATAGATTAACTGCGAACTCTCCTCTGCTCCCTGCTCCTTACTACCTACTACCTCTTCACTGCTCCCTGTAATCAATGCTTCCTTGACTGCACGTATGATCGCCAGATGTCCGCCGGTACCGCCGCCTGTCATTATGATACTCATAGTATCCTCCCGTCTGCGCCTCTTGGCACTTTTTTTGAGATCATCAGCACCATCCCTATCGCAATAGAAAGTGCCAAAATGTGTGATCCTCCATAGCTTAGAAACGGTACCGCGATCCCTTTGATCGGTGTAATACCGGAGATCCCATAAGCGTTGAGGATAAGTGCAAAGGCGATCAGCAGTCCGACACCGATGGAAAAGAGATAGTACATCGGATTTTCTACCTTGGAAGCGATCTTGAATATCCGAAAGATGATAAAAAGTATCGTCATGACCACAAGTGAAAGCCCCAAAAACCCGAACTCCTCCGTGATTCCGGCAAGGATAAAGTCTGTATGCACCTCCGAGAGGTACCCCAGTTTGAACTGTCCGTTGCCCAGTCCCTGGCCGAAAAAGCCGCCGTTATGGATCGCATTGAGCGAGTTGGAGATCTGCCACGGCTCTTTGACACTCGATTCGACACGCAGACGCTGAAGCGATTCGAACGGAAAGAGCGAGAGGATGCTGTCCTGTACCGTCACCCACCAGCTCTTGATACGTGCCATCCGGTGCGGTGCGAGAAGGATCAATGTGACAAATGCTACAAAAACACCCGACATCATCGTAAAAAAGAATTTCAGCGAACTACCCACAAAGAGGAAAAGCACCATGAGCGTTGCCCCCAGTACCACCACCTGACCCAAATCTTTTTGAAAAATAGCGATCAACATCACAGCTATCAAAAAGAGACCGAGATAGGGAGCAAAGGCTTTCAGCTCTTCCCAAAACCTCATATTTCTTCTCTCAAGTAGCTTGCGTGAAAAACTCCAGGCAAGAAAGAAGACAAAACCTACCTTGAAGAACTCAACAGGTGCGATAGACATCGGGCCGAGCTTAATCCAGCGCTTCGCACCGCCGACCTCATTGACCAGTGAGGAGGGCAAAAACTGCATCGCTATCATCGCAAGGAACGACAAAACAAAGATGGTCAGACCCAAAGGGACGAACCAGCGGTCAGGATCAAGCTTGCTGAGTATCACCATCGCCGTAAAGCCGATCGCAATTGAGATCGCCTGTCTGATAAAAAAGTGAAAATCATCATAGCCAAAATAGAGTACCGTGTAGGCAGAGAGCGAATAGCTCATCACCATCGAGAGTATCAACAATGCGATCACAGCACCCAAAAGCGGTTTATCTATCATTCTTCAGTTCCCTAATTATATTAAATAGTATTTTACCCAGTTTATAGCTAAACTTGTATAAAATTAGGGACTTTTTATTGGGGAAAAGATGAACAGAAAGAGACCAAACAGCGCCATCCATCAACGTACATCCAAAATCAGTGTACTCTTTTTGCTCATTATCGTCGGTATGCTTATTTTTCTCTTTTCTGTACTTAAGACCATTACGACAGAGCGCCGCATCCCCTCACACAACACCACGATCTATGACCGCTCTTTCCGCGGCAGTATCATCTCTGCAGATAACTACACACTCAGCGCCTCACAGAAGAGCTACAAAGCTGTCATCCGGGGTGCGAGTATCGTACCCCAAAAGAGAGAGGTATTCATCAAACTCTTCAGTATCTACAGCGGTATCCCCGAAAAGGAGATACGTAAGCAGTTCAAAGACAAAAAAGGGCACCTGAAACAAGGTAACATCATCCTCTCCAAGCATCTCGATTTTCAGGCGGCATCCCAGCTCAAATCCCTCGCCTACAAACTGCGCAAGCTCGGTGTCTTCCGATCGATCAAAACACGCTCTGGTATCGAAGTGCTCTACGGTCTGGATATCATAGAGATCGGTGAGAGCAGACGCTTCCCCAAGCATGACATCATGAGCCCGATACTCGGCTATGTCAGCAAAAAAGAGGAGAAGAACTATGTGCGCCCCAAAGGGCAAAAGGGGCTTGAGAAGCGCTACGAATCGCACATCACCTCCAAAAAGGACGGTTACTTTAGGGGCAAACGCGATGTTATCGGTGCAGTGATCCATGACAAAAACTCGATCAATATCAAACGTGTCGACGGTCTTGATCTGCATCTCAATATCCCGCTCTCACTCCAGCGTCGTATCGAACTGATGATCGACAGTATGAAGCAAAAGATCGATGCGGATGAGATCCTCATCGGTATTATGGAGAGTCATACTGGCAAAGTCCTGGCTCTCGCATCGACCGAACGCTACGATCCGGCTCATATCAGACAGAGAGATATTCCTGCACTCAACCCGAAATTTTCCGAGTACCCCTATGAGCCTGGATCGGTTATGAAGCCTATTACCCTGGCAGTTGCCCTTGATCATAAGGTTGTTACGCCTAACACCTGGTTTAACACCGGATATAAAAAATTTCAGATTGGTAAAAAACGTTTCATTACCGATGATGACTTTTTCGAGTCACAGACTGCAACCGATATCATCGTGCACTCCTCCAACATTGGTATCTCCCAGATAGCATGGAGACTCACCGGCAAGGAGTATCGCGAAGGGCTCTTGAAATTCGGCTTTGCCAAGCCTACGGGGATCGATCTCTCCCGTGATCTCCCCGGACAGCTCAAACCGCTCCATCTGCTCAACAACCAGATGCACCGTGCCAACAGCTCTTACGGTTATGGGATGATGGCGACTTTCGCCCAGCTTTTCAAAGCCTACTCTGCTTTCAACAACGACGGTATCGCGGTCACACCCCGTATCGTAGACTACCTGCAGGATGCCAAAGGCAACCGCTACACACTCGATCCAAAGATCGGTGATATGCGAGCTGTCGGCAAAAAAGCAGCGAGGGATATACACAAGATCCTGCTCGAAGTGGTCAAACGGGGTACCGGTGTCAAAGCACAGTATCCCGGTCTTGAGGTAGGCGGCAAAACAGGCACAGCCCACATCGCCAAACACGGGCACTATGTACGGGAGTACCACAGCAGCTTTTATGGCTTTGCCAATGATAAAAAGGGGCACAAATATACCATCGGTGTACTGGTCATCCGTGCCAAGAAGTATCACAAATATTTTGCTTCCCAGTCAGCTGTGCCTACTTTCAAAAATGCAGTACGTATCTTGGTCGATCAGGGCTATCTTATCCCTGATCCCGCAGAAGTTGCCAAAGCCGAAGCCCAAAAAGAGGAGCCGCTCTATGGACAGAAAGCCCCTCAAAAAAGCACAGCCTCCAAACCAAACCCTGTCAAAACTCTCTTCCGGTTTGACAAAGAGCCCAAAAAAAGACAGCGTAAAAACAAACAGCCTAAACCCAAGCCGCAAAAAACCAAAAAGATACACAAAAAACAACCGGAGAAAACCATTCCCCACCGTAAAAAACCCAAACCTGCCTCAAAACAGTCTGCCCATGAGCTCTTTGAGGATCTCTTTTAGATCCAAACATTATCAATCAGGCGCGTCTTGCCTACCCATGCGGCGACAAGGATGATCGTATTGCCTATTTCTACCTCTTCTATCGCAATGAAATCGCGATCGACAATCGCCGCATAGTCGATACGGTCGGCCTCTTTGAGGATATCCAACATCTCTTTTTTAATCGTTTCAGTGTTATGTTCACCTGCCATGACCAGCTTGGTCGCACGTTTGAGAGCGCGTGAGAGTGCAAGGGCGCGCTCTTTCTCTTCACTGCTTAGGTAGGCATTGCGTGAGCTGAGTGCCAGCCCCTTCTCATCACGTATGATCTCGCAAGGAACGATCTCAACGTTCATAAAGTAGTTGCGCACCATTTGGGTGATGAGGGCAAGCTGCTGGGCATCCTTTTTACCGAAGTAGGCTCTGTCGGCACCGCTTAGATTGAGCAGCTTCATCACCACTTGCAGCATCCCGTCAAAGTGTCCTGGACGCTTCTGCCCCTCGAGGGTGTAGCCGCGAATTGCCGGTGCACCAATACAAAGCTCATCGGGTTCATACATCTGATCAATGGTGGGCATAAACAAAATATCCACCCCCGCACGCTCACAAATCTGAGTATCTGCCGCTTCACGTCTGGGGTAGGCATCGAGATCCTCGCCTTCAAGAAACTGTGTCGGGTTGACAAAGACCGAGACAATCACATGATCATTCTCCTCCACTGCCCTCTGGATCAAGGAGAGATGCCCCTGATGCAGCGCCCCCATCGTCGGCACAAATCCGATACTGCCCTGTAATCCCTCTTTTGCTTTTTGTAGTTCCTCTATCGTACGTGCAATCACCATTGCTAACCCTCTGCTTTGCTACTTTTTGGTAAAATCATACCAAAATTACATGAGGAATTAGAGACTCCTCTCTTGAAAAAGGAACTTTTTCACGTGGATACATACGAATACGGCGAACTGCTCAAATCGCTCTCAACCAAAATGGAAAATATCACCAATATCGTCAAACCTGATGCACTCAGGGCGAGACTCAAAGAGATCGAAGAGATGCAGCAGGATCCCGACTTCTGGAATGATGCTGCCAATGCGGGTAAAATCTCACAGGAAAAGACCAAAACAGAGCGCATCCTGGCGACCTATGACAATGCCTACAATGCCGTTCAAGATGCCATAGAGTACTTCGAACTGGCAAAGTCCGAAAAAGATGAAGAGACGCTTGAGATGCTCTTTGAGGATGCCCAGAGTCTACAGGAGAGTATCAACGCACTTGAGGTACAGATGATGCTCAGCGGTGAGCACGACAACAACAACGCCATCGTCTCCATCCATCCCGGAGCTGGCGGTACGGAGAGTCAGGACTGGGCGAGTATGCTCTACCGTATGTATCTGCGCTGGGCTGAGCGTCACGGCTTCAAGGTAGAAGTACTCGACTACCAGCCCGGTGAAGAGGCGGGGATCAAAGATGTCTCCTTTATCGTTAAAGGCGAAAATGCCTACGGTTATCTCAAAGTCGAAAACGGCATCCACCGTCTGGTGCGCATCAGTCCTTTTGACTCCAATGCCAAACGCCATACCTCTTTTACTTCCGTGATGGTCTCACCTGAGATCGATGATGATATCGATATTGAGGTAGAGGAGAAAGATATCCGGATTGATACCTACCGATCCAGCGGTGCAGGCGGACAGCACGTCAACACCACCGACTCGGCGATCCGTATCACCCATATCCCTACCGGTATCGTAGTACAGTGCCAAAACGACCGAAGCCAACACAAAAATAAAGCCTCAGCCATGAAGATGCTCAAGTCACGTCTCTATGAGTATGAGATGGAGAAAAAGCAGGCGGCTATCGACGGTATCGAAAAGTCAGACATCGGATGGGGACACCAGATCCGCTCCTACGTCCTCCAGCCCTACCAACAGGTCAAAGACACCCGAAGTAATCAAGCATTTACCAATGTCGATGCCATTCTTGACGGCGATATCGACAAACTACTTGAGGGAGTACTCATCGCTCAGGCTAAGTAGATAAATACTGTATCATAAAGTATTCAAAGTAATAACTGATACGATTACTCAAATGCGCCTATTGCAACATCATACAATAGACCGTCATGTCTAATATCAATACATGTTGATAAGTTTTCTGACAACATTGTCAAAGATATTCCCTTACGGCTTTCTACAGTAGTTTTGTTATAAATATCTCCAGGTAGCCATCTTAAATATTCACCAGTATAATTTGCTGGGTATTCAACAAGATCGGACAGTCCCCAAGGCACATAGTCTCCATCGCAAAGTATTATTGTATGGGTTGTGCCTGTGCCATCATCATCTTCTACTATAATTTTTTTACTAGGATATGTGTGCATGGGAACTTCCGCTATAAGCTCGCTTGCATATGTATTGGTCGGACTACCATAAACCTTCATAATGCCATCCGCATAAATATGCATATACAAAGCCCAATATGTCGTGCAACTCGTTGTCTGCATAAGATTGTCATAGGCACCTTTAATATAATTAGATAACTTTATCTGGACATCTATATCCCCCAAATATGCACCTACAAAAGTATGTCCACCACCATTTGTATTGGCAGGTAGAGAATTTGGTATAGGGCGTATCACAAAATCTCCATATAATGTAATATGAGGTCCATCACCAGCCACATGATCCGCAGGTGTAGCTACGGAAACCATACGAAATTTCTTTTTTTGCGCTGCACTCATCAGTGTATACATCTTGTTGCCAAAGAGGTTTCCTTGAGAATGGGCTACAAGCAAAACGTTATGTTTTTGAGAAAAGCTTGATTGCTGATACAATGTAAACATGGTGGCGGCATCACTTTTATAGTTCCGGACAACATCACTCAATTTATTATAAAGTTTTGTAGCCTCTTCCCATGTTAATGCAGCATATACTGCATTGAAATATCCTTCACCTATTTGTCCACTCTCTTTTAGCTGCCAGAAGGTTTCTATGAGATCTTCTCTGGTGCCGTAAGATGGATTATAGGCATACTTAAACACAAAATTAGTCCCCTCTTTTTGGGCATCTAGTCTTGTAGTTGCCTTTTTAAGCATGAACTTTCTTAGGGCGATTGCACCACTTATAGCTTCTTTTTTTGTATTCCAAACACCATTCCCAAAGTAGATATCTGTCATACAGGATTTTGCTTCCAAAACAGCAAACGCCAAAATGAGTATAAAGAAAATTTTTTTCATCGTCTCATCCTTACGGTAATACATTTATATTTTGATCACAATAGCTGGTATTGAGCAGTCGCAAAGGTGTAAGAGTAAAGACTCTGCCTTTGAGAGTGTAGTCATACTCCAAATAGGTTTTGAGCCTCTCTTTGGTATTAAACTGTTTATCTCTTAAGTTGTTACCGAACTTTTCTATTGCTCCATCAAACGGTAAATCTCTTGAAGCTGAATAATATGCCCAACAATCACTTGCTCTTTCTTCAGCTTTTTGCACCTTATCCTCTTTATTTGTAGGATCAATCAGAGCCATCTGGTATGCTTTAGCTTCTTGCATCGCCACAACCCTCTCAATCTGTGGATGATGATAGGTAGGCATCTCTTTATAGATCCACCGTTCTACATCATCGCGTACACCGTTGTGGTTAGCATCGACCCCAAGGAGAGTTGCATCAGGATTTTGGGGTTCATGTGGGAGCAGGTGCCCTTCTATCATCTCATAGACCTCTACCTGTACGGTGGTGCTTTTGCCTCCATAGCTGATGGAGACAACGGCACTTCCTTCCGCGTTAGAGCGGATGATGCCTTTGTCTGCGTCTACAGCGCTGTCACTGCTTGTATATGTGGCTTTTTGTGTGACATCCTCTGTCGTATTGTCTTCATAGGTCGCCATGACTTTGATAGCTGTTTGGTTATGCTCTGAGAGTTCAACACGTGTGACATTGCTTTCTATGCTTTTTACTTTTACTATTTTATCTTTGATCTCAAATTTGTATTTGATGGGTTGGGTTACGATTGTATTTGATGTTGTACAGAAAAATCGACATAACGGACAGTCGGATATATCTTTGTAGAAAAGTCCGCATAGCCAAGCAATAAACTTTTGCCAGACAGTTTTTACCTGCAGGGTATTTTCACCCTCTTTGGTAAGCTTGAGCGGTTTTATTTTCAATACATATATCCCTTGTTCCAACGGTGCATTGGGTAAAATTGTTAGTATGTTGTCCGAGACTGTAAATTGTGTAGATATTTTTTGTGGTTGTGGTGTTTTCCGTTTGAGCACAATGCTTTTTTTCAGCCGATGTTTGGAGTATCGGCATATCAAAAGTAAAAACAAAACTACTTTTAGAGGTTACCTCTGTACTGTTTGGGCTGATGCTTAATAGATGCTTTTGTTCCAGCCCTTGCCCCGCATACGCTACACCTATAGCTGCTAAACCGATAAATATTAATCTATATATTGACTTCATGCTCTCCCTTTCCCTAAAAAATTATTTTAGAGTATAACACAAATGGGGGGGGGCGATGTCAAGCTATTGTATTAGTCCACAACATATGGCACTCAGGATGGTTTTCGATTAGATATTGTACCGGAGTTTTCATTTTAAGACTGTGATGAGGAATTTGGGTGTTGTATTTAATGAGCCAATCAGCCAGATATTCATTGAATAGTTCTGTATCAGTAAAGAGCAAATCTTCGTAGAAATCGACAAACTGTTCCTGGATGGTGCGATTAAATCTTTCATTGTGTGCATTCATTTTAGGACTTCTTGGGTATGTCCAGTAGTGGGTTAGTTTTTTCTCCTGAAGCAGTGCGTCAAACTCTTTCATGAATTCCGAGCCGTTATCGGAGAGAATGGCAAAGGCTTTGGGTTGTGCTGTGATGGTCACATCACCTATCACACCATCGATCAGTGCCTCAAGTACTCTTCTGGTATGCTTGGAGTGTTTGGAAGGAAGTGCTACAGCAAAGGCAATACGACTATTGGGATCAACAAGTGTCATAATATATCTTCTAATTCCATTGGAGACCTTTTGTATGGTATCTACCGCCCACAGATGCATCGGTTTGGCTTTAAGGTTTTTGGGCTTTCTGTTTTTGAAGGTACGCTTTTTGGGTTTGATTTTCCCATTGCGGTCAATGCGCAAAGGGGTGATTCTCATTTTATCTTTGTCTTGGGCAATGACCCTTCCTATGGTGGACTCGGAAATAACGGGAAGATCGTGCTTGATGCACCAAGGTTTGAGTAGATGATACAACTTGGCTTTGCCGATGTTTGGATAGCACTCTCTAAGTCGTTTTATCTCAGTAACGATCTCTTTGGATACCGCAGATTGACGTGGATGTTTAGGTGCTTTTGATTTGGGCTCCAATGAGTCAATTGTATTACCTCCCTTTTGAAGGAGTGCTTTGTATCGATAAAGCGTTCGTTTGCTGATCTCAAAGGCTTCAAGGGTTGCATTCAGTCCATACTTCTCATAAAATAGAACGATCTTGTATCTTCGTTGTGCTTCTTTGCTTGCCATATCATAACGATAGCAATAATAGGCAAATCTTTCAAACCCTCTAATCCCATGAAACAGATAATCTGTTTGCATCTTTTACTCCTTTATGGAGTGCCAGATGTTTTTGAACTTATGCAGCTATTCCATGACTATTATTTTCGTTCTTTTTTAAGACATTTCCAAAGCATCATAGTTACCACTATCACAGCAACCAGGTTTTCACCAATGTCGATACCATACTTGGCGGCGATATCGACAGACCACTGGAGGGAGTACTCATCGCTCAGGCGAAGTAGCTCTTCTCTCCTCACTATCGATGAAGCCGATAGCTACGTTTCATCCTCTTGGGAGTCTATTTTTTCATCAAGCTTCAGCCATTTAGAAAGGGTTTTGGTAACGATCACAGCCCCAAGAAAGGCAATCACCACCATAATGACCGTATAGAGGATATGCCCAAGTTCGATCTTCATCTTATGCTTCTATGGTTTCAGGTTGGAGCTTTTTGTCGGCGAGACGATAGCGCTGCTGGCAGCGTGATGCCATCTCGTCATCGTGTGTGACCAAAAGCAGTGCGGCATTATGGCTTTGGATATAGTCACCCAACACATCCATCACAAGTTTGGCAGTCTCTTTGTCCAGATTGCCTGTAGGTTCATCGGCGAAGATGATGCGAGGCTTCTTGCTAAGCACTCTGGCAATTGAAACACGCTGCTGCTCTCCGCCTGAGAGTTCAGAGGTCTTGTGCTCCATCAGGTGTGCGATCTGAAGCTTCTCAAGGATCGATTCATCCACATGCTCCTTGGCAAGCAGTGTAGCGATCTCGATATTCTCCAACGCCTTCATCCCCTTAAAAAGATAGTGAAACTGAAAAATGATCCCGATCTCATAGCGTCTTATCGCCTCTATCTCACGTTCGCTTTGTGCATAGATCTCCTTGCCAAAAAGCTTCACACTTCCGCTGTCAGGTTTGATAAATGTCGAAAAGATATGCAGCAACGTAGACTTACCCGATCCGCTACGCCCCACCACCGCTGCACTCTCCCTCTCATGCAACACAAAATCAACATCTGTAAAAAGCGTATAGTCAAAAGCATGCGAGACACCATGTGCCTCCAAAAGCGCTGTGGACATAGAGAATCCTTTGATGAAATTGGTGTATTTTAACATAAGGATTAAGGATTAAGGATTAAGGAATGAGGAATGAGGAATGAGGAATGAGGAATGAGGAATGAGGAATTTTACTGATCTAAGGGAAAATGTCAAGATGTGGGCTGGAAAATTAGAAATTAGAAATTAGAGAGTTAAAGTAAGATTTTTGGTTGCTATTTAGCCCGTTTTTCTAAATAATCAACGATTAATTTCTTCTTCATTTCAATGCCGATTCCACGATGAATTTTTAGCAGCATTTTCATCGGAGAAAAGAGACCGCCATCTAATGCATTGGTTGTA
>WFYB01000242.1 GCA_015490315.1 Sulfurovum sp.
ACCATGTTTTTGTAGTTCTCAAGTACCTCATTCATCTCATCTTCACTAAGCGCCTTTTGGAGGTACTCTCTAAAGCGGATAGAGAGAAGCTGGGTATCGTAGGTCTTATCTTCAGTAGCATTGGTGTCACGCTGTTTGAAGCTGTTTTGCATCGAAGCGAATGCCGCTTCCATATTGATCAGCTCCTCTTCGGCATTGGAGACATTGAGATACTGCTCGACCTGTTCGGCGGTCGCAGCAAATAGCATGGCGGAAAGAAGTGCAGAGAGTAGTATCTTTTTCATAGGATGATTATACCAAATTATCGCAGCTTTTTCCCATAGATCAGTACAGAGAAGAAGCGTATCCCCCAGAGAACGAACATCACGATCCATACAGTCACCGAGAGATCAAAAAGCAGCATAAAGTCCCAGCCCCATGCCGCTGCCATCGAGGTAAGCAGGCGCATCACCACAACGACCTGTGTCCAGTTGAAAAGGACTTTCTCCCACATCGTCGCCTCCATGCGGTTGCCTGAGTGCCCCAGTGTTACACGGGTGCCAAATCCGATGAGGATCGTAAAGACGAAGCCCAATACCAAAATGTGCAGATCAAGAAAGAGAAACTCGGTACCGTTGATCAGTGCGGTGAGGTTGCTCATCGCTGCGAAGAGAAAGGCGACGGGTACCCAGTAGAGTGCAAGATGGAGGATCCAGAGCAGGGGGTTGGGATTGGGGAAGGGGAGCTGCCACCGGAAGATCTCTTTGGCTGTGAGATAGACGAGTATCGCGTCTGCGATGAAACTTAGATGTGCATGAAGAGTCTCGAGGATGATATGCAGCAGCAGAAGTATAAAAATGTTGCGTAAAAAGTGCATATTTTTCTCTATCATGCAGTGGGAGAAGAAGGGTACCATCCTCTGTGCGACAGAGAAGGCAACCAGAAAGAGATAGAGATAGATCGCCATCTGTACTGCCAGGGTCTGCAACAGCGGGAAGAGAAAAGAGAGGATGAAAAGTGCGTGTGCGATGAGACCGGCTACCATCCCCGTGAGTATACACTGCTGGTCATGCTTGTCGGGCATAGGGGAGATGCGGTAGATACGCCAGAGGATCAGCACTGCCCACAGATGTCCGGCAAAGAGCCCTCCCATCGCAAGGTAGAGCAGCACTTTGCTCCAAAGCGCCCCCGCCATGAAGAGCAGCGAGCCAGCCGCAAAGAGCCCGAAGACCAACAGATAGTCTCTTCGCTCTATAGGTGCGGTAGCGGAGAATCGCGGAAAGGTCGTGAACAAAAATGCCAGGAAGGCAGGTGTAAAGAGCAAAAATATGAGGCTATAGGCATGAAAAAGCAACGGTGAGATGACCATGGGGAGACTGCCTTTGTAGCCCAGTGCAAAAAGAACCATAGCGACAATGGCATTGAGAAAGCCAAGCAGAAAGAACGGCTGATGGGGTTGTGAGAAAAAATAGTGGTTTTTCATAGAAAAGTTGCCTTTTTTAGCGCATCATAACAAAAAAGAGGTGAAAAGGGATTGATACCGGACAAGCTGGCTTGTCCGGCAGGGGTTATTTGCTGTCAGGTTTAGGTGTATTCTCTGTACTCTCTGGCAGCTGAGGGTAAGTGATCACAGGCTTTTTGCCTTTAAGCGTCTTGAGGAATGTCACGATCTTGGCGGCATCTGCATCTGAGATATCCTTGCCAAGCTGTGTTCTGCCCATCTCCTGCACCGCCTCTTTGAGGCTCCAGATCGCACCGTTGTGGAAGTAGGGAGCTGTCTCGGTAATGTTACGCAGTGTCGGTACTTTGACCATACCGTTCTTGTCACCTTTGAAGTCACCGATATCGGCATACTTGTATTTGCCTACCAGCGGGAACGGCTGCATACCGCCGCCCAGTCCGATACCGTTATGGCAGCTTGCACAGCCCATATCGATGAAGGTATTGAGCCCCTCCTTTTCAGCATCAGTAAGCGCATCGCTGTGTCCGCTCATGAAGTCATCGAAGCGTGACGGTGTAACCAGCGTGCGCTCGAATATTCCGATGGTTTTGGTGATCGTATCAAAATCGACTTTGACCTTCTCATCATAGGCATCTTTGAATGCTGCTACATATTTGGGCATAGATTGTACACGTTCTACGACCAGTGTACTTGGTGAAGCCATTTCAGGTGCCGCTTGCATAGGCCCTTTCGCCTGGTCTTCGAGATCGGGACTGCGTCCGTCCCAGAACTGATTGCTGTTAAAGACAGCGTTGTATACAGTAGGAGAGTTCAGGTGGTGGGGATTGGTGGTCCAGTTGTGACCGATCGCAGCAGGTACGCCATCCGTACCGCCCAATCCAAGGTTGTGACAGGTATTACATGAGATGATACCGCTTTTTGAGAGTCTCGGCTCAAAATAGAGCTTTTTACCCAGCTCCACGCGCTTGTCTGTGATCATCCCTTTGGGATCGATCACATTGTAGAGCTCTTTTTTGTTTTGTGGGATCGCTTTGAGCCCGGCTTTTTGAGCTTTGCTAATCAGATCACTGTTTTGCGGTGCCTCTGCAAAGAGCAGGGCAGTTCCAATCAGTGAGAGTGTAAGTAAACCTTGAATTTTCATAAATTCTCCTTTTAATTTTGATAAGAGAGTATATCAAAATAATTCTTAATGGATAATAAATATCCTTTATGAACTGGGAGCCTGATATAATAAGGTCTATGAACGTTTGCTGCCCTGTCCGCCGTTTCTGCTGTCACGTCCGCGTCCGCGGTTGCCACCGTAGCTGTTGCGGTTACGGCTGTTGCCGCGTCCGCTGTTGCGTCTTCTTGATCCGCCACGACCTCTGTCGTTGCCTCTGTTTTGCATCGCTCTTTCGATAAGCAGTTCGATCTCTTCGAGTCCCAGACCGATGTTGTCCTTACCTTTGACGGCATTGTCACTTTGGATCATACTTGCAAGCATATGAGCGATCGTGACGATGTCAAGGTCGTGCTGCAGTGTCTTGACC
>WFYB01000243.1 GCA_015490315.1 Sulfurovum sp.
GAGTGTGATGTTGGCATAGTCATGCCCCTTGCTGAGCATCTGTGTACCCAGCAGCAGGTCGCTCTCTCCGCTTTCAAAGCGGGAGAGTGCATCCTTGAGGCGCTTGGCTGTGGTGATGCTGTCGCGATCGAACTGCTCGATCCTGATCCCCTCTATCGCCTCTTTGATCACCTCTATCGCCTCCTGCGTCCCCATCCGCTCACTGCTCAGCGGTGTATGTCCGCAATGCATACAACTCTCACGGATCGCTTCGGTGTAGTTACAGTAGTGGCACTTGAGGTGGCGTCGTTTTCGGTGGAGCGCCATTCCCACCGAACAGTAGGGGCACAGGTGGGTCTTGCCGCAGCTTTGGCAGTAGAGATATTTGAAATTGCCTCTTGTGGGCAAAAAGAGAAGGGACTGCTCTCTCTTCTGGTAGTTCTCATAGAGCGCTTTTAGGATCGGCTCATTGATGGTATCTCCGGGGATGAAACGGTAGTGTTTTTTTGTCGAGATGTAGGGAGAGGAGAGTTTGACCACCTCATATTTGTGGTAACTACCCATACTCGGTGTCGCAGAAGCAAGCACCACTTTGGCTCCAAGCTTCTGCCCCATGAGCACCGCAACATCTCTAGCATGGTAACGCGGTCTGGTCTGTGCCTTGTAGCTGTCATCATGCTCCTCATCGACAATGATCAACCCCAGATCGGGCATCGGCGTAAAGAGCGCCGAACGCGCCCCGGCGATGATACGTATATGACCCGACTCTATGCCTTGGAGTATCTGCTCTTTTTTCTTCTTGGTGATCTTGGAGTGCCACATCGCCACCGCATCCCCGAAATAGGCCTTCAGCCGCTTCTCCATCTGCGGAGAGAGCGAGATCTCCGGCATCAAAAAGATCGTCGTCTTGCCCTCCTCAAGCATCTTTGCCATAAGAGAGATAAAGATCTCCGTCTTCCCTGATCCCGTCACCCCAAAAAGCAGGGCTTTCTCTTTTTGGAGGAGCTGCTCGTAGGCTTGTTGCTGCATATCAGACAATGTAGGGGCAATCCCTTGTGGTTGCCCTTGGTGCGCATGAATGTCTATATTGGGGTACCCACAAGGGGCACCCCTACGAAATGGCAAAAACAACGATATCGCTTCCGAAAAAGAGGAAAAGTAATACTCCGAGATAAACCTAGCAACCTGCATCTGTATCTCGGTATAACAATACTCTGAAACAGAGAGGATCGCTTCCGTCTCAAAAGAGGGCGCATCCGTCTGCCCCAAAACCACCGCTTTTTTTTCTGTCGATTTGAGAGGGACAGTGACGATGCTGCCCTCAGGCACTCTATCACTGTAAGCATAAGTCAGAACCGGAGCACTGGAGTGCAGGAGTGTGATGTGGTAGTAGTACACTTCTATTGTAAGTCTATCAAAGATCAGTCATGCCTGTAACATGGCATGTACCTGTAACAAGCTTATTTCCCGATACTGTAAAGGCACATGTAGTACGATCAGGCGCTGTAAAGGTAAAGGTATTACCACTTACTGACCATCTGGGATCTTTGTTTACAAAATCATATTCCAATAAACCTGCCGCTTCGCTGACGGTAATATCGTTAAAATTCCCTTTTAGTATTCGTTTTTGTCTCTCGGTAGCTATCGCTGAACGCAGTGCACCTACTGTTGCTCTTGCTTTAGATACGATAGCATCATCCCGTGTCGCTGCAAATCTCGGTATCGCAATCGCAGAAAGAATACCTATCACAACAATCACAAATACAAGCTCTATCATGGTAAAAGCAGATCTTTTCACTTATTGAGTCTCCTCTTTTATACTATAAGATATAGTATAGCATAAAATAAAAGACAAATGGATAAAGAAAAGGAAAGTTCATTTGAAGAAGAAACCGAAGAAAACACTTCGGTTTCTCATATAGTTAGGAAGACAGATAGCAGTTAACTATTAATAGACTACCCCTGTACCTTTAAAGTCATGCTTTCTAACATGATTGTTTTTATCCGCGATGGCTTTTGCTCTTACACAATATGTTTCACCAGCCTTAGCTCCATCAGCTTTAATTTCTAGTGTACCATTAGTCGAATCAATAGTACCTGTGAAACAACCATCATCTGAAAGTTTAACATTTGTATCGTTGTTATCCATAGATCCTTTTGCCGTATAAGCTGACCCCAAATCATTAATGTAAGTAGAGAGATTTTGTGCCGCCTTTGATGCTTTGGCATCATCTCTTGTTGCACTCAGTTTTGGAATGGCAACCGCTGCCAAAATACCGATAATTACGATAACAAAGATCAATTCGATCATAGTAAATCCGCGTCTCATGTTTGTGTTAGTCATGTTAACTCCTGTGTTAATTTAGTTTGTGCAACTCAATAGTTGCCGATGGGTATTATAGCAGAGTTTGCTTTAGCTGGTAGATCAATTCTACCTGGGAAA
>WFYB01000244.1 GCA_015490315.1 Sulfurovum sp.
TCTCCTTGGGAACCCATGAGAACGGCTTTTCCGGCATACAGTACTGACATCTGAAATTACAACGTTCAGTTACTGATACACGCAGATAATTGACCTTGCGCCCGTGTCCGTCTATAAGCATTTAAAATCCAATCGTTTCATTTTTATAATTTAAAGGTAGGGTAGCAGAATCTCACTAAAAATAGAGTTAAACGGGAACGTGCAAGCACAAGGGAGGATACGACGAAAGGTCCACTACTTACCTTCAGCAAATAACATTCATTAAAGATTTTGTGATGATTTGTTGTAGATTTCTCACAGAGAGTGCAAGCACAAGGAAGGTTGTGGTAAAGGAGCGTGCTCCTCAGTACGTGCACCCCACTTGTGCTTTAGCACCGGGGGTATCGGCATTTAGTGCCAGAACTGAGCCACTTCTTCAAAGACACAATAAAATATCCCCAAAAAACTACTGATTAAAATACCTCATTTGTGCTATATATTTCGCTGTAGTGTGCTGTAGATTTTAAGGTTGTTGCGAAGGAGCATACGCCCAGTACGTGACTGAGCCACTCCTTCAAAGATGCAGTGCAATACTGCGAAAGATTTAGTGCAAGTCTCTCCAGTGGTATTGCTTCCACAGATACGCCAACACCGCCAAGATAAGCAGATACCCAAAGACCCATGGAGCCGTCGCTTCACGTTTTGGTTTGCTTGAATCCCCTACCTCTTCAAGATAGGTTTGTACTTTTTCGTAACTCTCTTTTGTCAGACCCACACGCGGCATTGCAGTGCCCGGAAGCTGACTTTGAGGATCTTCTACGAAGGTCTCGAGATACTTCTCACTGCGTGAGCGGATGATCATGGAGAGATCAGGTGGCAGTTTACCCATATAGTTCACCAGATGCTTTTTGTACTCTGCGAGCTTGAGATCGAACTTCATTTTCTCCGGATCAGTCTGGGTTTTGATATCAAACTTTGTTTTTGGTACCGGACCCATCTGTGTCCATTTGGCATAGCGCATCTCATGGCAGCGTCCACAGGCATTTTCAAATGCCGCTTTGGGCTCTACCACTTTCGGAGCGATCGACTTCAGGTATGCTGCGATATCCGCTGCACTCTGATCATCCGCAGCCATCGGCGGCATTGGGTACATTTTGCCTTTTGCAGGATCGAATTTGTGATCCAAGTGTACCGCATGGACAGGATTTTTGAGAAAGTTCGTCAGGAACTTCTCATCATAGATCGCCCCTGCCAAACTCAAGTCAGGCGGGTTGACACCATAGCTCGCTGCCGCAGTGACTGGATCCATAGGTGCAGGCATTCCCTGTGACTCGATAGAGTGACACCCAACACACCCTGCGACCAGTGCCTTACCGTTAGCGGCATCCCCTTTGGCAGTAACAGGCTTGAGGTCAGGATAGGTAAAGTCGTGCCCCTCTACATGCTTATGCATCACTGAATGGGCATAAGGCTCAACTAGATAATAGGTCAGCAGTGTAAAAAAGGCTACGATAGCAAATATTTTTAGTTCTCTCATCTTATTTTCCTCCCTGCTGCTTTTTTTCCATCAGTGTGATCACCACCAGTGCCGGCCCCAACAAGAGGAAGACAATAGCGGCAACCGTACCGATATAGGTGTAAATACCCTGCGGAGGGAGTTTACCCATCGCTGTCAGTACGATCATATCGATCACCAGTGCCCAGAACCACCAGAAGAAGAGCCCTCTCTTGTGCGCTGGTGCCACTACCGGGCTACGATCGATGAACGGCATAAAGAAGAGTGCTACCTGAGCAATACCGAAGGCGATCAGTCCGATATCCTTGCTAAACGGTCTCAAGATCTCATAAGACCAGAGGAAATACCACTCCGGATAGATATGAGGCGGTGTTTTGAGCGGATCTGCCGGATCCATATTGACCGGATCCATCGCAAATTCAAAGTTATAAAATACCAGATAGAAAAAGATGATAAAGTAGATCGCCATCACAAAGACATCCTTGCTCAAAAAGACAGGATTGAAAGGAATCACTTTGGACTCCTTGCGTTTGCCCGCTTTCCAAAGCGCTGCCTCTTTTTCAAAGTCGATCTCTTCGCCATCTTGGTTGTTGACATGCGGGATACGCAGTGTCCCGAAGTGCAGCACGATCAAGCCGATGATCGCCAGAGGGATCAGCAATACATGCAGCATAAAGAATCTGCCAAGGAACGCTTGCCCCGGAACATAGTCCCCACGGATCCACTCGACAAGACCGTTAAGCTCCAGAGATCCCATACTGAAGAGGTTGGTAATAACCATACCCGCCCAGTAGCTCATCTGTCCCCATGGCAGCATATATCCCGAGAATGCCTCTGCCGAAAATGTAACAAAAAGCAGCATCCCGGAGATCCAAATCAATTCGCGCCCGCGCTTGTAGGAGCCATAGTAGATCCCTGTAAACATATGGATATAGATGATCAAGAAGACCACAGAAGCAGCCACAGCATGTACATGCCGCCAGAACCAGCCAAAACCGACTTCTTGCATAATCGTATAGTTGACGCTGTCAAACGCCTTGTGTACATCAGGGATATAGTACATCAGTAAGAAAATCCCTGAGATCAGCAAGAGTCCGAATGTTGCGGCGAGCAGCATCCCCATTGCCCAGAGAAAGTTAATATTCTTAGGGATCCAGTACTCTGTACTCAATACACGCTTGAGTGTGTCTATCGCCA
>WFYB01000245.1 GCA_015490315.1 Sulfurovum sp.
ACGGTACTCAATGCCGCACTTGCAAAAGCACAGTTCTGGGACGGACGTGCCGCAACTGTCGAAGAGCAGGCGGGCGGTCCTATACAGGCACCGTTTGAGATGAATATGACGCCCAAAGAGGTGGAGGCTCGGCTCAATGCCGACACTACAATGCGACAACGTTTTGAGACGGTGTTTGGTGAGAGCAGCGTAACTTTCTCCAATGTACGCAAAGCTATCGGTGCCTATGAGCGTACCTTGCTGACACATGGAAGCTATGACCGTTTTCTGGAGGGGAACAACAGTGCGATCTCTCCGGCTGCCAAAAGGGGGTTGGGACTCTTTATCTCAGCAGGATGCAAGGGGTGTCATACCGGGATGAGTGTAGGCGGGCAAAGTATACAGAAGTTTCCGTTGAGACATTATGTCTCAGATTATGTCGGGCTTCTTTTCAAAAGAAATATCCAGATCAAGGAGTCCCCTTTTCCTTTTGAAAACCAAGGCGGCTTCAAAGGCAGAGGGGGAGAGCTTCGTTTTCGTGTCCCGATATTGAGGAATATTACACGTACAGCCCCCTATTTTCATAACGGATCGGTAAAGAGACTCGAGGAGGCGGTGCGGATCATGAGCAAATATCAAATCGGTCATGAATTTACCCCTGAACAGATCGATGATATGGTTGCTTTTTTGAAAACACTTGAAGGGGAGTTGCTCTCCTTTTGAACGTTCTATCTTTATTTTGAAGTATATATGCGGTCACTACAGTGAAATCTGTCAATTTTTTATGCTTGGGATTGGAGATTAGAGCATTTGACCATAATTGCATCAATTATTTACGAGCACCTCATTTAGATCTCCAATATTGATTAAAATTTAACCATCTATATGTCTATAAAATTGATACAAATCAATTTTATAGATGTCTGCTTGACTATAATGCATTATTTGGATTCTACAATTTTAAAGGAGGTGCTATGACATTTGAAACATCCGTTGAACTGCTTAAGTTTCACAGTGTTGCCTATACGGTGTATGCATTTATCATTATTTCGGTAGTAGCATGGTTTGGGTATAACTTGGGACGCAAAGAGAAGGCAAAACCGATCGTGCGTATTCCGTTTTATGGGTATATTGCATTTTTGGTCGCAATGGGGGTGGGACACCATATTTTCACTTACAATTCGATCCCTTGGGTATCTCAGGATATCATGAGACACCATATCAAGCCGGATAAACGTTTTGATATTGAGATTGCGGATCATACATTTAAAATGCCTGAAAAGATGGAGATCAAAAAAGGGGAAAAGGTATTTTTCAATGCGAAAAGCGATGATCTCACATACGGGTTTGGGCTCTTTAGACAGGATGGTACGATGGTGGCTCAAATGCAGGTCAACCCCGGGACACCCAACGATATGCTGTGGACCTTTAACGAATGTGGAGAGTTTGATGTCATGTCGACCGAATACTCTGGTCCTGAAGGCAACAATATGAGGGTAAAAAAAGCAGTGGTCGTTACAGGCTGTGATAAGAAAGGAGCACAATCATGAGTCTAATGAAAAATCTTATGGAAGGAACCAATTTTAATCCCTCCTCACTTACAGCTTTGCAGAAGATTACACTGCGTGCTGTGGTCATGTCTTTTCTTTTTTATGGATTGGCATCTATTGAAGGTACGTTGATGCGTATCGCACTGGTAAATCCAAATATCCCTCCGATAAACGGTTCGCCGGAGCACTTTTTTTCTATCATGACGGTACACCCTATCATCGGTATTTTCGGCTCAACCTATCAGCTTGTATTTGCAGCATTTATGTTTTTGATTCCATATCTGACAAAAAAACCGCTCTACAGCGTAGGGCTTGCCAACTTTGTCTGGATCATGATCACCATCGGTTCGGCATTGGCGTGGATCGCGGCATTTATCTGGCACTATGCACCACTCTATACGCTCTATTGGCCGCTGCCTGCGGATGTAGATCAGTTTAGTACGATCGGAGGAATTGTCTTTATTGTCGGCATAGCATTGATTATGATAGGGACATTGGCATTTATCTACAATATCTATGCCACCATCTTTGCACGGGTGGGGGTACATGCCAACAAAACGACCAAAGAGCTTTTGATCTCGGGGTTTGGTATCGATGGTCTGCTCAATTTGATCCATAAACTTATGGGCAAACCTCCTTATACCAAAGAGCCTGCACTCTCTTTGCCTGTGGTTGCGATCTTCAGAGGAACGGTAGATACATTTCTGGATGCATTGGTGATCTTGGGAGCAGGTGTTTTGGTGCTGGTCTATCTGCTTGCTGATACGGCCGGTCTGCACTGGGATGTGCACGCGATAGATGCACTGCTGTATAAGAACTTTTTCTGGTGGGGGCTCGATCTTGTAGCAGACGGGTTAGTATTGATCTATGTGGCAGGATCATGGTATCTTCTTGCGACGATCATTACAGGACAAAAGCTGTTTATGGAAAATGTCGCACGTGCGGCATTGCTTCTGGAGCTTGTCGTCTCATGGATGGTATGGTCGCACCACCTCCTTTCAGATCAGGGACAGCCTGAAATGATGAAACTGATCTCAGGAGAGATGGTCACAGCATTTGAGCTGCTAACACAGGGGTTGGCACTCTTTATCACACTTGTGACACTCTGGAAAGCCAGACCGCTCAAAATGACTATGGAGCTGAAATATCTTCTGGGTGGTTTGGTAGGGTTTGGCTTGGCTGTGCCGGCAGGTATTATTCAGGCAGATATGGGACTCAACAGAGTACTGCACAATACACAATGGATCATCGGAGCACACGTGCATGTAGCGATTTTGGTCGGACTCTATATGACTCTATACAGTGTGGTCTATGTCCTCTGGCCGATGCTGACCAACAATACCAAGCTCTATTCGTCCAAACTCGCCAATGCCCATTTCTGGCTTCACCTCATAGGAGGTATCGGTATGGGTGCCTTTATGGGTATGGCAGGACTTGAAGGTATGCTAAGACGCCATTTCTATATGGATGGGGAGTATCAGACCTTTATGATCCTGGCTGCTGTTTGTGCCGTGATGCTGGTAACTGCATGGGTGCTCTTCATGATCAATATCGTTATGTCGATCGGAATCAAAGGGCTTATCGGCATTTTCCTTCCGGCAGAAGATGAGACAGCGACCTACGGGATAGACCCTCAGCCGGCAGTCGTGGTTACCCAAAAGAAAAAATAATCGTATATTAACGCAAAAGGTCAAAATGTGCTATATATGAAACGTGTGATCCATGAGATTCAAAATGTTGGACTTTATGACCTTGTCCTTCAGGATATACAAAGAGTCACAGGCAAGGAAAAACCGGATGCCAAAGAGATCGAAGCAGTGCTCAAAAAAGAGCCCAAGCTCTTGCGTGACTATATGCAGACAACTGTCGAATACAATTTAAGCAATATCCATCTGCGTGATATCGAACTCGATCATCTGGATGCTTCCTGTCGCCCAAAGGCAGCACAGATCAATAAAAATCTCGCCACACTAAGAGAGATAGAAAAATATACATTGGATTTTGAACAGAGTTCCACGTTGGTTTTGATCTTTTCGGTTGAGTTTTTTGTGTTGTTTTCGGTACAGTACTTTATTGTGCTCATGGATTTAAAGGCGTATCAATGGTATATCTATTCGCTGTTTGCCGCTTCTATTTTATTGGCATGGTGGTATGCCAACAAGCAGAGAAAAAAATATACCCTCAACAACAAGAGATATGAAAAGATCTATAAAGAGACGCTAAAGCTTATAGCAGAACTGGAAAAAGAGGGATGTATTCGCAAAGAGGATCTCTATATCGACGAGTCCGATGAACATATATAGACCGCAAAATGCTCTTGGAAGACCGGAAGAGAAAGGAAAACTCCATGCGTACGATTAAATATATCCCTCTCTATATTCTTGCACTGCTTTTGGCTATTTTGGTATTTTTGGAAGCGTGGACCTATTATCTGGGGCGACCATCGGTCACGTTTGAGCGCTACCTTGGTAAGCCTGTACCGGCAGTGGTAGAGGATCTTGGCTTAAGACGCTACAGAGCCGAACATTCACCCCATCTCTTTGATATCAAGGTCTCAAAAGAGAACGAGAAACAACTGATAGATGAGATGGTTCGCCAGTGTCATATGCAGAAGATCTCAGCGAAGCGACTTCCAAAAGCAGTTGCCAAAGTAGATACGGAAATGGTAGATGTCATTAAATTGTCTCCCTATATTTATATGACAGCAAAGTACAATGAGGCAAATGTGACAGCCCATCGTCTTTGTATTCTGTTTAGGGACGACAAGAGTCTCTATCTTTATCTGAATGGAGATCTTTAGGAATTCTTGTTTTGTATCAAGCATTGGCAATCAAAAAAAGGCTATGATCATTTTATACAACTTTTGATAACGAAGGATGGCACGGATGTACAGGATCAGAGTACTTTTGTTTCTGTTTGTCGGATGGATGGCTTGTGGAGACGCTGATGAGGGCAAAAAAGTGTTTGAAACATACTGCTGGGGGTGTCATCATCAGACAGCGGTGGCTTTTGGACCGTCTTTTTCCCAGATCGCTTCCCATCGAACGGCAGATGAGATAGCAGCGATGATCACCGACCCCCAGAGAGTCTCCAAAGTGTTTGGGTATAAACGCAATGCAATGCCTGCCTTGCATCTCTCACCCAAAGAGATAGAGGCGATTACATCATACATCCTTTCATTTAAAGACGCAGAAACCAAGGATGCCAACAGCAGCCGAGAGAAGAATACAACAGTAGTGCCTGATCCTTATCCAAATATCGCATCCAAAAAGGAGTCATGATGTTTCGGCTCTCAAATTTGTTGAAATCTGTTTTAGAGGAGAGACCCTCAAGGGTACTTGATGGAAGCATCGCCATCTGGAACTTTACCAACCGCTGCAATCTCAGCTGTCTGCACTGCTACTCCAAGGCAGATCTGGATGCTGTAGATACGCTGACGACAGAGGATATCATGCAGACACTCCCCAAACTTAAAGCAAATGGGGTAAAATTCCTTATCTTTTCCGGGGGAGAGCCGCTGACCAGAAAAGATCTGTTTGAAATTGCGGCACGGTGTAGAGAGCTGGGGATCGTGACCTATCTCTCTACGAATGGACTCTATGTCAAAAGTAGCAATGCCGAGAAGATTTTGGATACCTTTGATTATATCGGTATCAGTATCGACGGCTCTCCTGACGTACATGATACATTCCGAGGACTCAAGGGGTCATTTACAGAGTCGATGAAGGCGGTCGATCTGCTCAACAGTTACGGCAAGACCAAAGTGGGCATCCGCTTTACTATCACCAAAGACACCTATGACGACTTGCGTTTCATCTTTGAGCTGGCAGAGCAGCACAGTATCCCCAAGATCTACATCTCTCATCTGGTCTACAGTGGTCGGGGACTGGAGAATCTGGAGATGGATCTGAGCAAGGAGCAGCGCATTGCGGCAGTGGAGTATATCTTGGATAAAGCGTTTGAGTACTATGAGACCGGCAGGGATATCGAGATCGTCACGGGTAACATGGAGATGGATGCGATTCTTTTCTATGAGCGCTTCAAGGCAAAGTATCCTAAATATGCGGCTGAGATGCTCTCACGCTTGAAGGCATGGGGTGGCAACTCTGCCGGACGCAAACTACTCAATATCGACAGTGAAGGGTTTGTCAAGCCTGATCCCTTCTTCCCTGTCAAGATTGGCAATATCCTGCATCAGGACTTCTCGGATATCTGGACGAACGAACCGACCCAGCTGCTGCAGAAACTGCGTGTCCATCCGCGGGAACTTGGCGGCAAATGCAGCGACTGCCGCTATCTTGATATTTGTAACGGCGGATCGCGCAGCAGAGCCTATGCGATCTACGGAGATATCTGGGCGGAAGATCCGTCGTGCTATCTGCGTATCACGCAGATAGCAAGTGAATAGTGAGGAGTGAAGAGTGAAGAGTTGTGGTATGCTTTTCTTTCGAAAAGCTTTTATTGAATACTGGATTGCAGGGTGCATCATCATGCACCGGAAAGGATAACAATGGGCAAGGTTTATTTGACAGGAGCGGGACCGGGGGATATCGATCTGTTGACCGTCAAGGCACTGCGTGTGATCCGCAAAGCTGATGTGATCATCTATGACAGACTTGCCAATCCGGAGATTCTTGCCGAAGCGAAGGATGGATGCGAATTTATCTATGTAGGCAAGGAGGATTCTCATCATACGCTGCCGCAGGAAGAGATCAACGAAGTGATCTATCAGAGTGCTTTGAAACATGATATGGTGGTACGCCTAAAAGGCGGTGACCCTCTGGTTTTCGGTAGAGGGGGCGAGGAGGGTCTCTATCTGCGTGAGCGGGGGATCAAGTTTGAGTTTATCCCCGGGATCACTTCTGCGATCGCTGTACCGGAGTATGCGGGTATCCCGGTGACGCATCGTGGCATTACCGTCTCATTCAGGGTGGTCACCGGACATGAATCGAAAAAGAAAAAATCCCAGATACCATGGGAGAACTACAAAACGGACGATACCATCGTATTTCTGATGGGATTGCACAACCTTGACAAAATCACCCGAAAACTGATGGAGATCGGAAAGCCCAAAGATCATCCGGTAGCGGTGATCAGCCGCGGTACCAGACCGGATGAAAAGACCGTGATCGGCACACTCGAAGATATCTATCAAAAAGCCAAAGATCTACCCACGCCGGCATTGATCGTGGTAGGAGAGGTGGTACGTCTGCATGAGCAACTGAACTGGTTCGAAAAATAATCCTATATCTATTGCCTTTGGCTTAAGTGCTGTTTTATAAAATCCGGATAGTATTGAGAAACGTTAGCCTGTTTTTTATCTGTTACAGTGTATAGTATTCTCTACCTAAGAGAGAAAGGCAATAGTCATGGTTAAGCTTAAAGATATCCCTATCTTTTCTGCATTGGAAGAGAAGTATATCAATGCATTGAGAGACCATATCCATGTAAAGCATTACAGCAAAGAGAGTATCGTCTTTTATGAAGGGGATCAGAGTGACTACCTGCATATCTTGATGGAGGGAAGTGTCAAACTCTACAAGACATCCCCCAAGGGTACCCAGATCCAGATCAACCGTTTTTCTGCACCTTCATTGATTGCGGAGTTTGCCTGTTTTGAGAAAGAGCCGTTTCCTGCGACATGTGAGTTCGTGACAGAGGGTGCTATCGGTCTGCTGCACTTTGACAGGCTCTATGAGTATCTCAACCAGCCTGCTTTTTCTCTTGAGCTTATCAAGTCGCTCACAAGCAAGGTACTCCTGCTCTCCTCTTTGGTGCACAAAGAGACGATCCTCTCTTCAGAGGCGAAGATCGCCGATCTGATGATCAAAAAACGCTCTATCTTCAATCGTCTCAAAAACAATGAGATCGCATCGATGCTCAATATCACACCCGAGACCTTCTCCCGTATTCTTACCAAATTTAAAAAAGAGGGTATTATAGCTCTCAAGAAACATCAGCTCGAGATTCTCAATGAGGATGCACTCTATCACATCGTTGAAACCAACACGATGAAAGAGTGTACAAACTGCATCGCACACTTTAAAGAGCAGATAGGATATGAGGATTAAAATTAGGAATTAGGAATTTTGGTATGCTTTCCTTTGGAAAGCTTTTGCTGCCTGTAGGGTGTTGTCCCCTGACAACACTAATATAATAGGTATTTGTTAAAGTGTGATTTTTAGAAATAAAACTTCAATTCTATTTTTCATGTTACCTGTTTCTCCCACGCTTCAAACGCCTCATCAAAATAGACAAGTCGCTGTTTTTTAAACTCTCTTGTCGAATAGAGTTTGTTGTAGTCCTGCAACCCGGTTTCCGCTGCCATCTCTTCTATAAGGCTGTCGCACTCCTCTTGGGTTTTGGCGTGTACCATTGCAAAGAGATTGTAGGGCCAATTTGGGTATTTGGGACGCAGGTAGCAGTGGCTCACAGCAGAAAACTCTGCGAGCTGTCTGCCTATCTCCTCTCCTTTCTCTTCAGGAACGGACCAGACACTCATCGCATTGGCGCCAAAGCCTGCTTTACGGTGGTTGAGGATAGTGGCAAATCTACGCATAACACCGGAGGATTTCAATTCTTGTGCGATCGCAAATAGTTCCTCCTGACCGATGCCGAGTCTCTCTGCCGCTTTTGCAAAAGGCTCGGGTATGATCTCGATATCTTTCTGGAGTGCTTTGATTACAGCGATATGCAGAGGTGTCAGTGTGATCTCTTTTTTAGAGACCTTTTTGAGTTTCTCTTTTTTTGCACGTTTGCCCGTAGTATCCATCTGCACTTTGATCTTGAACATCTTCAGCGTGGGGAGCATGATGGCATCCTCTGCTTCGGTTGCTTCCTGAAGAATCTCTATCGTCTTTTCCAGACCCAAAAGAGAATCAGGAGCGACCGCCATGGTAAACCAGATGTTGTAGTCATGGTTTCTCAGATAGTTATGGCTTACGCCGGGGTGTGCATTGATGATCTCTGCGGCACGTTCTATCTTCTCTTGCGGGACTTTGAATGCAACGAGAGAAGATTTGTATCCCAGTCTCTTGGTATCGAAGATCGCTGAGGTTTGACGGATGATCTTATCCTCTTTGAGTTTTTGTACCATTGCGATGACTTCCTCTTCGCTAAGTCCCAGTTTGCTGCCGATCTGTTCAAAAGGTCTTTGCATGACTGGAAAAGCATTTTGCATCTCAAAGAGCAGTTCGTTCTCTATCATAATTGGCGCCTCTCTTTTTTGCAGTGCATGACACTGTTTTTGCATGTCTGCAGGGTTGATATATGCCGGGTATCAAGTCGGTCTGCTAAGATTATAGTCTATAGCATGCTTCAAAAGGTTGATATACATCAAAGCAAATATGTTACACTTTGGTTAGAGTAAGCAAAAAGGAACCTCATGGCGTATTTCCCGATGTTTGTAGCGTTGCAGGGGCGCAGGATACTGGTGGTAGGCGGCGGAAAGATCGCGGCAGAGAAGTTGGAAAAACTCGTCGATTTTACCAAAGAGATCACCGTCATCAGCAAAGAGATCAGCGAAGAGACCCATAGGCTTATTCAAGAGTATTGTCTGACACACTATCAGCGTCCTTACCAAGAAGGCGATATCGACGGATTTGATATTGTGATCGTCGCAACAGATACGGTAGATCTGCATAAAGCTATTTATGAGGAGAGCCGCAGCAGGCGCATTCTGGTCAACTCGGTGGACAATACTGACTATTGTGATTTTATCTTTCCTTCCTACATCAAGCGTGATGATCTGACGATCGCTTTCTCGACCGGTGGTGCCTCCCCGGCATTTGCCAAAGCGATACGTCGTTATTTCGAAGCACTCATCCCAGATTCTGTCGGCGACTTTCTAAAGCAGATGAAGTCACTCAGGACAACGTTGCCCAAAGGCAAAGCACGGATGGCGCATTTCGAGAAGCTTGTGGAAGAATATTTTCAAAAACATTTCAAATCTTGACATATATCAATCTTATCATCTTTATAAGGGCATATAATGCAAAAAATAAATAAAGGAGATAAGATGTCTGAAATAGCAAAAAAAGAGATAGAGGTAGAGGGTGCGACAGTACCTTTCTATGAGTATAGTATCGGTGAGACACAATATTATGAGTTTGATACTTCCAAATGCGGACCGCCGGAGCCTATGGTCAATGCTATGGCAGGGCTCAAGCTCATTGACGCACCGAATAAAAAAGTGGTCATGATCAACCATAAAAAACCGATGGGTCTTTTGGACAAGATCGGTGAAAACTATGAGATCGAAACAGAAAAACTCGATGACGGACGTGTCAAACTGATCTTCTCCTATAAAGAGGGAGCGAGCGAAAAAGCCAATCTTGATGACGCATCTTGTCACGGGTGAGCCACGATAGATGAAGCAGATCTCAAGTGATTTCGCTCCGCCGCTAAAGCTGATCTCACCCTTTTTCAGGTTTGGTGTGATCTTTTATGCATTGGCGATGACAGCGCTGCTTTTTTTTACGCCGGATTTTCATTATGCGCAGATGGACATTGCGGGATGGGTTCATCTGTTTTTGCTCGGTTTTGTCATGATGGTGATTTTCGGAGCGATGGCACAGCTGGTGCCGGTCGTGCTGGAGACCGGGCATGCGGTAGTGGAGGTATACTATATTATCATGCCTCTACTGCTGATCGGAAGTATCGTCATGGTTGCAGGCTTTTGGCTGGCACCTGCGCTGCTGCCCTATGGAGGGCTTCTGGTACTTGTGGCGATGATCATCTTTGCCGTAGAGAACTTCGCAACACTCAGAAAGAGTACACTAAAGAGTCTGACTGTCGATACCGTCACATGGAGCAACGGCTATCTGCTGCTCGGTATTTTGACAGGATTTGCCATTGCCTTGGGACTGGCGGGAGAGATAGGGATACATATCGACTTGATGCTCAAAGCGCATGTCTATGCGGTGCTTGGAGGGTATGTGGTACTGACGATCATGGGGCTTTCGCTCATTTTGATCCCGATGTTTTCTCTCGCTCACGGATTTGAGGAGCGTGCGATCAAGTGGGCTTTTAAAATGGTAGTATCCGGTGTAGCAATTGTATTTTTGGCGGCACTGACAGGTCTTGAATCAGGAATGTATATAGGCTATTTGGTAACTATTATAGGTATTTTTTTCTACCTTTGGCAGATCTATCTCATTGCCAGACTGACCGTCCGAAAAGAGCTGGATATCTGGGCAAAATCGATGCTTTTCGCTTATGGTTCCCTTATGCTTTCTATCGTACTGGGGATCGTCTATTTTTTGAATGACAAAGAGTCGATCCTGCATGCATCGGTATGGTTTTTGCTCATGGGTTTTGTGGCATCGATGATTACCGGTCATCTCTACAAGATCGTACCGTTTCTGGTCTGGTTCGAGCGTTTTGCCCCTCTGGTAGGGAAGCAGAAGGTACCCATGCTGCATGAGATGTACTCCAAAGAGGGAGCTTCGATGTTCTTTTGGTTTAGTGCTTCTGGTGTGATCCTCTCAGGTTTGGGGCTACTACTGGAGCAGGATATGATGTTCAAAGCAGGAGGAAGCTTCCTTTTTGCGGGTGCACTTTTCCTGCTGATGACAATGAATAAAATGCTGATATACGGCAAAGAAGAGACAAAAGGAGTCTAATGATGTGTGATATTACAAAAGAGGCAGTTTTTGATGCGATCTCAATGGTGATCGACCCGGAGGTAGGGTTCAATCTGGTTGAAATGGGACTGATCTATGATGCGATCATCGATGAGAATTGCAATGTGCATGTGATCATGACCCTCTCGACACAGGGATGTCCGCTGCACCAGATGATTACTCAGTGGGTCAAGGAGGCGGTAGAGCGCATCGAAGGTGTCGGTGAAGTCGATGTGGAAGTGGTATGGGAGCCTGCATGGAATATCTCTATGGCAGATGAGCATGTCAAGAAAGCGTTGGGTGGCGCGTAGCCTTTTTGATCAAAAATATTGAATGGATTCTCTTTCTCTATTGTTTTTTCTGATAGAGGAGCATGCAGGTCTCTGTAGATTTTCTCAATATAGATCACCTGAGAGGGTATTTTTCTCTCCTTCTTCTCCTTCTTGATATAAATCAATCTTTTTTCTATCCGGTAGCGCTATTATGATTATGTATATTTATATTAAATATAAATAAGATTGATCTATCGTTGGTAGATCCGGAAAGAAAAAGGAGGAAAAATGTCATTGGATAGACGTGAGTTTTTGAAAAGTTCGGCAGCAGTTGCAGCGGCAAGTGCTGTGGGTATCTCCGTCCCGGAAGAAGCGAAGGCCAAAGCGTTTCATGTCGAGACAGATTGGAGATGGGACAAAGCGGCATGCCGCTTTTGCGGTACAGGGTGTGGGATCATGCTGGCAACCAAAGGGGGTAGGATCGTCGCGGTCAAGGGTGACCCCGCAGCACCTGTCAACCGTGGGCTAAACTGTATCAAAGGGTATTTCAATGCCAAGATCATGTATGGGGCGGACAGACTCAAAACACCGCTCCTGCGTATGAATGATAAAGGAGAATTTGACAAAAAAGGAAAATTCAAGCCTGTATCATGGAAGCGCGCCTTTGATGAGATGGAAAAACATATCCGAAAAGCCCTCAAAGAGAGCGGGCCTGAAGGTGTCGCGGTCTTTGCCTCGGGTCAATATACCGTGATGGAAGGGTATGCGGCTCAGAAGATGATGAAAGCGGGGTTTAGATCCAATGCGATCGATCCAAATGCGAGACACTGTATGGCATCGGCTGTGGTTGGGTTCTACCAGACTTTTGGGATCGATGAACCCAGTGGCTGCTATGATGATATCGAGTTGACGGATACGGTCGTCTCCTGGGGATCCAATATGGCAGAGATGCATCCGATCCTCTGGTCACGGGTCACAGACAGGAAGCTCTCCAATCCTGACAGGGTCAAGGTGGTTAATATCACGACGTATCGTACCAGAAGTTCGGATCTTGCAGATATGGAGATCATCTTCTCCCCAAATACCGATCTGGCGATCTGGAACTATATCGCAAGAGAGATTGTCTATCGTGACAAAAAAGGCGGAGGGAAAGAGGATATCATCGATTGGGATTTTGTCAATCAGCATACGGTCTTTGCGACCGGGCCGGCAAATATCGGTTACGGGATGAGACGCAAAGGCGAAGCCTCTCTGGTACCGGAACTCCCTGATGGTTCGGCAGGCAAGTACAGTGCGCTTGAGATGGAGACGATCAAAAAAGAGATGAGCAAGACCATCTCCGCCAAAGAGGGACCGGCACTTGGACCGTACGGCTATGTCGAGGGGGATATCATGAAGCATACTCCCGGTACGCTCAAGCACTGGGAGATCTCCTTTGAAGACTACAAGAAATCTCTGGCGCCTTATACTCTGGACTATGTCGCCAAGATCGCGAAGGGTGATCCCAATGAGGATATCGAGGTATTCAAAAAGAAACTTCAGACACTTGCGAATCTCTATATAGAGAAGGGCAGAAAGGTCGTTTCGTTCTGGACGATGGGTATGAACCAGCACACCAGAGGTACCTGGGTCAACACCCTCTCCTACAATGTGCACTTCATGCTCAACAAGCAGGCAAGACCGGGTTCGGGAGCCTTCTCTCTGACCGGGCAGCCTTCAGCGTGCGGTACTGCCAGAGAGGTAGGAACCTTCTGTCACAGACTGCCTGCTGACTTGATGGTCAAGAACCCCAAGCATAGAAAAAAAGCAGAGACGGCATGGCATATCCCTGAGGGGACACTCAACCCTGTGGGTAATCAGCACATCATGAAGATCCACAGAGATATTGAGGACGGTGTGGTGAAGTTCGCCTGGGTCAATGTCTGTAATGCCTATCAGGATTCTGCTTCGGCATCCCACTGGATCAAGGCAGCACGTGAGATGGACAACTTCATCGTCACCTCTGACGGCTATCCGGGGATCTCGGCAAAAGTCTCCGATCTGGTATTGCCTTCGGCGATGATATACGAGAAGTGGGGTGCCTACGGGAATGCGGAGCGACGTACCCAGCACTGGAGACAGCAGGTCTTGCCGGTAGGTGATGCGATGTCTGATACCTGGCAGTGGGTCGAGCTCTCCAAGCGCTTTACTGTCAAAGATCTCTGGGGTGAATATACACTCAGAAACGGCAAAAAACTGCCAAATGTAATCAAAGATGCCAAAAAGATGGGTTACAGTGAAGATACGACGATGTATGAGATCCTCTATGCCAACGAGCGGGCGAAGAAATATAAAATCGATCTGAACAAATTCCCTCAAAAAGGGTTTGACAACTCCGAGTGTATCGGTGACAGCAGAAATGTGGTCGGCTCGGACGGCAAGGTGTTCAAGGGATACGGCTTTATGATCCATGAGTATCTGTTTGAAGAGTATGCCTCCTTTGGACGCGGTCACGGACATGATCTTGCACCGTTTGAGGTCTATCACAGAGTAAGAGGGTTGAAGTGGCCGGTCGTAGACGGCAAAGAGACACAGTGGCGTTTCAATGTCAAGTATGACCCCTATGCCGCCAAAGCCGCCAAGAAGGCAGGACTCAAAGACTTCGCCTTCTACGGACCGCTCGCCAAAGCACTGCCAAGCGGTGATCTCAAAGGCATCAAAGACAAGAAGAAAAAACCGCTGCCAAACAAAGCGAAGATCTTCGCCAGACCCTATATGGATCCGCCAGAAATGCCGGACAATGAGTATGATACCTGGCTCTGTACAGGACGTGTGCTTGAACACTGGCACTCTGGTACGATGACTATGAGAGTACCGGAGCTCTTCCGTGCGGTACCGGAAGCACTCTGCTATATGAACCCCAAAGATGCGAAAGCCAAAGGCTTCAAGCGTGGGGATCTCATCTGGGTCGACTCCCGCCGCGGCAAGGTCAAAGCGAGAGTAGAGACCCGTGGACGTAACAGACCGCCTCAGGGCTTGGTGTTTGTGCCGTGGTTTGATGAAAAAGTATTTATCAACAAAGTGTGTCTCGATGCGACATGTCCGATGTCCAAGCAGACAGATTATAAAAAATGTGCAGTCAAACTCTATAAGGTATAACAGATGGCAGACTCTGACAACAGACGCAAATTTATGGCACAGACCGTCCAAAGTGTCGGACTTGCTGCACTGGGAGGATTGTTGTGGAGTGGCTATGCAGATGCAGTTAAAGCGTCACCACTGGTACTGCGCCCGCCGGGGGCATTGGAGGAAGAGTCGTTTTTGACCGCATGCATCAAATGTGGGCTCTGTGGGGAGGCGTGCCGAAACCGTGAGACCAATATCGACAAAGAGACAGGATTGCCGCGGGAGAGCACGATCAAGATGGCAAAAGGGGGAGATCACCGTCTGATCGGTACTCCCTATTTTATCCCGCGTCAGATACCATGCTATATGTGTGAGGATATTCCCTGTGTACCGGTATGTCCTTCGGGTGCTTTGGATATGGCAAGTCTGCTCAATGAGCAAAAAGAGCTGGATATCAACAAAGCGAGTATGGGACTTGCGATCGTACACAAAGAGTCCTGTATCGCCTACTGGGGTATCCAGTGTGACGCATGCTATAGAGCCTGTCCGGTGATGGATGAAGCGATCACGCTGGAGTACCAAAAAAATGACCGTACCGGCAAACATGCCTATCTGCTCCCTGTCGTACATGACAAAGCGTGTACTGGATGCGGGATGTGTGAACAGGCATGTGTGACCGAAAAGGCAGCGATCTTTGTCCTGCCCAATGAGGTTGCAAAAGGAAAGCCGGGGGACCATTATGTCAAAGGTTGGGACAAAGAGGATCAGCAGCGTGTTAAAGATGCGCAGGGGCTTGAGACCACGACAGAGCGAAGCAAACTTGATTCGACAGAGTATCTCAATGCGGAGGTAGAGTATTGATGAAAAATATAAAATACCTCCTTTTGAGACGAACTGTACAGATCGGATTGCTCTTTCTCTATTTTGCCGCCAATGCCTATGGATGGAAAATCCTAGCGGGGACATTCGGTACTTCGAAGATATTCGATACGATCCCTCTGGCAGATCCCTATACGACTCTGCAGGTATTGGCGACAGGGTTTGTGCTCGGTATGGATGTACTGCTTGGTGCGGCGATCATTACACTCTTCTACATGGTAGTCGGAGGAAGAGCGTTTTGTGCATGGGTCTGTCCTATCAATATGGTCACGGATCTCGCCAACTGGCTGAGACGAAAACTGAATTTGGACAAGGAGGAGGTCAATTACCGTTTTCTGAGACGCAGCGCGCGGTATTGGATCATGGTACTGGGCTTGGTAGTCTCGGCGATAGTGGGGATCGCTGCTTTTGAAGCAGTCAGCCCGATCACGATTATGCAGCGCGGCATCATATTTGGTTTTGGGATGGGCGCTGCGGTGATCCTGGCGATTTTTCTCTTTGACCTGTTTGGGGTCAAGAACGGTTGGTGCGGTCATCTCTGTCCCTTGGGGGCAGCCTACAGTCTCATAGGCAGCAAGAGTGTGATCCGGGTCAAGCATGACCATGAAGCCTGTACCAACTGTATGGCGTGCAAAATTGTCTGTCCTGAAAATCAGGTATTGTGGATGGTACACAAAGAGAGTCTCTCGGTTACAGACGGCG
>WFYB01000246.1 GCA_015490315.1 Sulfurovum sp.
AAGCTGCCAAGATATGGGAGAAGCATATCGCGCCTGAGCGTATCATGCGTTTCGGGGACAAGGACAACTTCTGGCAGATGGGTGACACCGGACCGTGCGGACCGTGCTCGGAGATCTTCTATGATCAGGGAGAGGAACACTTCAACTCTCCGGAGGATGTGATGGGCGGCGAAGGAGACCGTTTCCTCGAGATATGGAACCTCGTCTTTATGCAGTATGAGCGTGACGAGAGCGGCACTCTGACACCATTGCCAAAACCGAGCATCGATACGGGTATGGGGCTGGAGCGTGTCGTAGCGATTAAAGAGGGTGTGCTCAACAACTACCACTCTTCGCTCTTCATGCCGTTTTTGGAGAAGATCGGCGAGCTGGTGGGCAAGCCCTATGACTATGAGGCACCGCAGAGTGCCAGCTACCGTGTCATCGCGGATCATCTGCGCTCTACGAGTTTTCTGCTTGCACAGGGTGTGAACTTTGACAAAGAGGGGCGTGGATATGTGCTGCGCCGCATCATGCGTCGTGCGATCCGTCACGGTTATCTGCTCGGACTGAGAGAGCCTTTTATGTACAAACTGGTCGATACACTTGTCGATCTGATGGGTGAGCAGTATGACTATCTGCCTAAACGTGCCGAAGCGATCAAGACGGCGATGAAGCTCGAAGAGGAGCGCTTCTTCGATACGATCGAGGCGGGGATCAAGCTCTTTAACGAAGAGCTTGCCAAGACCACCGATCTCTTTGACGGTGAAGTGGCGTTCAAACTCTACGATACCTACGGCTTCCCTCTCGATCTGACACAGGATATGCTCAGAGAGAAGGGGATCGCGCTGGATATGGCAGGGTTTGAATCGAAGATGGCAGAGCAGAAAGCCAAATCCAAGGCCAACTGGAAAGGTACCGGAGACGCCGCGGCTACCGGTGACTTCAAGGCACTCAAAGAGCAGTTCGGGGAGAACAGGTTTGTCGGGTATGACCGTACCAAGACAGCGACCAAAGTACTTGCACTTTTGGATGAGAACTTCAAGCAGGTGGATGTGATCGACGGCAGAGGCTGGGTGATGCTTGAAGAGACACCTTTTTATGCAGAGTCGGGCGGACAGGTCGGTGATCGCGGAGTCATTAGGGGTCTGACCTCAGATGATTTGTCGCGAAGCGATGAATCGTCTGCGGGTCTGACCCTTGCCCAAGTGCTGGATACCAAGAAATTTCTTGATATGAATCTCTCTGAAGTGGAAGGGAAACTTGCTGTCGGTGATGAGGTAGAAGCAGAGGTTGATCAGAGCCGTGCGGAGATAGCCAAGCACCATTCGGCGACACATCTGCTGCATGCAGGGTTGCGGGCTGTGCTGGGAGAGCATATCACTCAGGCGGGCTCTCTCAATGATGATAAGCGTCTGCGTTTTGACTTCTCGCATCCCAAGGCACTTACGGATGAAGAGCTTGAGAGGGTAGAGGATTGGGTCAACGACAAGATCAGCCGTGCAATACCTCGAAAAACGGAGCTGATGGATATCGAAGAGGCGAAAAAGAGCGGTGCAATGGCGCTCTTTGGAGAGAAGTACGGTGACGAAGTACGTGTGGTGCGTTTCGGGGATGCTTCTGTGGAGCTCTGCGGCGGTACGCATGTCGACAATGTGTCACAAATAGGACTCTTTATGATCACCAAAGAGAGCGGTGTGAGTGCCGGAGTGCGACGTATTGAAGCGATCTGCGGCAATGCAGCGATCGAAGCGGTCAAATCGCTAAGAGAAGAGCGCAAAGCACTTACGGCTGCGCTTAAGAACAGTGATCCGCTTGCGGGGGTCAACAAACTCAAAGAGGAGATCAAAAGCCTCAAAAGTGAGCTCAAGGCAGCACAAAACGCAAGCAAAAAAAGTCTCACACCTACCCAGGTTGGTGGTATCAATGCGATCATCGATGAAGTGGAGACGGGAGATATCAAGTCCCTGATCGATGAAGCGAAGAACAAATACCCAAATGTGGCGATCATGCTCTTCCAGAAAAAGGGTGAGAAGGTACTGCTTGCTGCGGGGAGCAAAGAGACACCGATCAAAGCAGGTGACTGGATCAAGCAGATCGCTCCGATCCTCGGTGGCGGTGGTGGAGGTCGTGCTGACTTCGCCCAGGCAGGCGGCAAAGATGCTTCCAAGATAGAGGAGGCGAAAGCGGCAGCGACGGCATATATCAAGGAGCAGATAGGATGAGTGAATTTTTTGGAAACTATGGAGCGTTGATCGTTTTTTTGCATGTGATCTCGGCAGTGATCTGGATAGGTGGGATGATCGCTGTACGTGTGGCGGTACACCCGGTGATTTCCCGAGGGGGTATCACTGCTGCGCAGATGCTGCAGAGTGACAGGGTAGGAGATATCCTCACACCCAAGCAGCGTCTGGGTATTACACTGCAGATTACAGGCAGACTTTTCAATCTGGTGATGCCTTTTATCCTTACGCTTTTTATCACCGGTTTGACGATGGCAATCGCAATGGATGGGCATCATGGGGCACAAAAACCGCTCTTTCTCTCCAAGGAGATCATCTGGACGGTCATGACACTTAACTACGGCTATATGTACTACCAGCGTGCCAAAGCGTGGCGACTCTTTGAATCAGATGAGATCAAGGCAGCCAAAGCACAGGTAGCGCTGATCCCCAACCTGCTTCTGCCGATCAATATCGTGCTGGGTATCGTCGCACTCTGGATGGGTGTTTTGCTTAGAGGGCTTTAAACCTATATGATCACTCTCTGTTCCCAGTCTCCAAGCCGTGCCCATCTTCTGGAGCGTTTTGGTGTTCCCTTTGTGCAAAAGGCAGTTGACTTTGACGAAGAACAAATCGATACAGCCGATGCCGGCAGATTTGTCTATCTTGCAAGCAAAGGGAAGCTTGAAGCGGCTGAGAAACGCTACGGGCTGGAGGTACCGCTGCTGACAGCAGACAGTGTCATCGCTACAGCGGAGGGGAAGATACTGCGCAAACCAAAAGATATTGAGGATGCCAGACGCATCCTGATGCTCCAAAGCGGTGCCCGGATCGCTATCGTCTCTTCTGTACACTTCAAATGCCGGGACTTTCTCTTTGTCGATACGTCTGCGACACACTACCGTTTTGCACCGTTTGATGCAGCGGATCTGGAGCATTATCTACAGAGCGGACTCTGGGAAGGCAAAGCAGGAGGCTGCATGGTGGAGGGCTTTTGCAAAAAATATATCCGTGAAGTGAAGGGCTATGAGAGTACCGCGATGGGACTGCAGGTAGAGATCCTGCTGCCGTGGATCGCAAAAGCAACGGATGATAGTAGGGTGGATGCCAATGTATGAAAAAGAGCTTGCCGCACTGAAACGTGCCGGGCGTTTCAGACAAAGAGAGCTTCATGATCCGCGTCTGATCGATCTGGCAAGCAATGACTATCTTGGATTGGCGGAAAATAGCAAACAGCTGCAGAAAGCCTGTCTCCTGATGAGTGAGTATGAGACCCATGCGCCCAAAGCGAGCATGCTGGTCAACGGTTATCATGAGATTCATGAAGTCTTTGAGCAGACACTCTGTATGCTTAACGGATTTGAAGAGGGGATTGTCGTTGGATCCGGGTTTCTGGCAAATCTCTCGCTGATAGAGGCATTGGTACGCAAAAACGATATGCTCTTTATCGATGAGGAGTACCATGCCAGCGGGATGATGGCAACAAAGCTTTTGGGGGAGCGTGTGGTGCGATTCCGCCATAATGACCCTGAGGATTTGCGCCAAAAACTTGCCGCAACAGAGGCAAAACGCAAGATCATTGCCGTAGAGGGGGTCTATTCGATGAGCGGGATGCTTTGTGATCGGGAGATTTTCGATGTGGCAGATGAAGCGGAGGCACTGCTGATCGTGGATGAAGCGCACTCCAGCGGCGTGATAGGGGAGCGGATGCTGGGCATCTTCGAACACTACGGTATCACTCCGCATGAGCGTCATATCAAGATGGGCACACTGGGCAAGGCGTATGGCAGTTACGGTGCCTACATTCTGGCTTCAAACGAGATCATCACCTTTTTGCAAAACCGTGCCAAACCGATCATCTACTCTACAGCACCCTCCGTGATCGATACGGCATTGGCACTTGTCAATGTGCGAAGCATCGCCAAAAAGTATGTCAAATTCACCCGAAAGAGGGATCAGCGGCTTGCGCTGGTAGAAGAGATACTGGGTATCAGACGGGAATCTCTGATCATTCCGATCCCTGTCAAAAGCAACAAAGAGGCGATCCAGATGCAGGCGATACTGAAGCAAAAAGGGTATCTGGTCGGGGCGATCAGACAGCCGACTGTCGCAGCTCCGATCCTGCGTCTGATCCCGAGACTCAGTGTCTCCAAAGCGACCCTGAAAGACGCATTGATTTGCATTAATGATATCGTGATAAAATAATATTTAAAAAGGCTTACTGTGTTCAACCGTGTAGTAAAAGGCTCCATCATTCTGGCGATGCTCTTTGGGGCAGCACTATTTGTGGCGTTTATCTACGCGTATGAAGAGATCTCGCTTGATGCTGACAAGCTGATCAACTACAAGCCGGAGACCTCCAGTGTCATTCTGGATCGCAACGGTAAAAAACTTGCCTACGTCTTTAAAAAACAGCACCGTCTCTATGCACGTTACGACGAGATACCTGGCGCACTCATAGAGGGGCTTGTGGCGATGGAGGATACCCGCTTTTTCGAGCATGAGGGTGTCAACCCTGATGCGATACTACGTGCGATCGTCAAAGATATCAAAGCGGGCAAGTTTGTCGAAGGGGGCAGTACCCTCACACAGCAGCTGATCAAAAACAAACTGCTGAGCAATGAGAAGAAGCTGATGCGGAAGATTAAAGAGGCGATCCTGGCGATCAAGATCGAACATGAGCTGAGCAAAGAGGAGATATTGGAGCGCTATCTCAACGAGATCAGTTACGGCAACAACTATTATGGGGTCAAGACAGCGGCGAACGGCTACTTTCACAAGGATCTGAACGAGCTCACGCTCAAAGAGATAGCGATGCTGGTGGGTATCCCCAATGCACCGAGCTTCTATAACCCACTGCGACACTATGAGCGTGCGCTCAACCGTGCCAACAATGTACTCTACCGTATGAAAAGTATCGGATGGATCAGCAATACCGACTACCTCAAAGCGGTCAAAGAATCCCCCAAAGTCTACAAGACTTCTTTGACACAGAATATCGCACCTTACATTGTCGATGAAGTGGTCAGACGGTTCAAAGGCAAACTGGGAGATATACGTACGGGCGGGTACCGTATCTATACGACCATCGATATGGATCAGCAGCGTATCGCCAAAGAGGCAGTCACGAAAGCCTATAAAAAAGCGCTCAAACGCTACAAAGAGAAACCGGAAGATTCAACACTCAATGCCGCACTGGTCTCGGTAGAGAGTGCCACAGGCGATATCTTGGCGATGGTCGGGGGTGTGGACTACAAAAAGTCGGCATTCAACCGTGTGACACAGTCCAAGAGACAGCCTGGTTCGGCATTTAAACCCTTTATCTATCAGACAGCACTTGATATGGGCTACAATCCCGCTACCCCTTTGACCGACCTGAGACGTACCTTTCAGTACACCTATAAGGGGCACAAAAAGATCTGGTCACCCAAAAACTACGAGCATGACTTCAAAGGGTTCATGCCGTTGCGAGAGGCGTTGGTACATTCACGCAACCTTGCGACGATCAACCTTGTAGCGGATATCGGTGTCTCGACGATCCGTAACAGACTCAAGTTCCTTGATGTGCCGCATATCCCCAAAGATATGTCTATCGCACTGGGAAATCTGGGGCTCAGTCCGTTAAAGATGGCACAGATCTATACAGTCTTTGCCAATCACGGGCACATGATCGCTCCGCGTCTTGTCAGCAAGATCATCGCCAAAGAGGGGGCGGTGATCTATGAGACACGTCCCAAAGAGATCGCGGATTTCACGACACCTGAGCAGGCGTATCTGATGACCGATATCCTCAAGGATGTGATCAAGAGAGGTACCGGACGCAATGCACGTGTCAAAGGAATAGAGCTTGCCGGAAAGACCGGAACGACCAACCAAAATGTCGATGCATGGTTCTGCGGCTATTCACCGACGATAGAGACGATCGTATGGTTTGGCAGGGATGACAACAAACCTATCGGCAGAGGTGCCACAGGCGGTGCGATCGCCGCACCGGCATTTGCAAGCTACTATCAGGCTCTTTTGAAGCGTTATCCCGAGACCAAACGAACCTTTGATATGCCCAAAGGGGTATTCAAAGGGGTCTATGAGGGCAAACCGGAACTCTATACCAAAATTTCTCCGCTCCCTTCCAAGAGCAAGCCGGTCAATCCCTATGCGGGTTATCTGGGTGAAGAGGAGGAGCAGATTACGCCGCTGGGAGACGATATCCCGGCTGCGGAGACGATCAAGATAGAAAATGACGTAACAACCCAGCCCGAGGATGATCCGCTCCATCCCAAACGCAAGGTACCGCAACGCCCGGTTTCAGAAGACAGCGGAGAGCTCTTTTGATCTATCATGAAGAGATGGAAAAACCGGAAGTGATCTTCGTGGTCGATCCGATGTGCTCATGGTGTTGGGGCTTTGCACCTGTTATAGAGAAGATCCGCAGCAGCTATGAAGAGCAATATGATTTTTCACTGACCGTCGGCGGATTGCGCAAGGCGGGCGAGATGGTATGGGATGAGAAGACAAAGCGCTACTTGAGGGGACACTGGGAAGAGGTGTCCCGAAAAACGGGACAGCCGTTTGATCTGTCACTCTTTGAGAAACCTTTTTTTGAGTATGATACGACACCGGCATGCAAGGCGGTCGTGACGGTGCGTGAGCTGTTGGGCACCGTGCAGGCATTTAGATACCTACATGCGATACAGTCAGCTTTTTATGCACAGGGGATCGATATTACCAACCCCAGACTGCTGCAGGGGTATTATGAGCAGCTTTTTGGCAACAGTGCCAAATTTGCCTTCTTTTTCCTGAGTGAACGTGCCGAAACGCTGACTGAACACGATTTTGCCAAAGCACGTGCCATGGGAGCGACTGCCTTCCCTTCGGTCGTGTTCATTGACAGGGAGGGACATATAATGTGTCAAAAAGGGTATAGAAGTGAAGATGAGATGAAACAACTACTGGAGAAGAGAGATGCATAGTTTCGCACCTGAGATCGTACTGATCACGATATTGAGTTTGGTGGTATTTGCTGATGCGGTTGCCAGCCGCTTGAAGATCCCTTCGGTCTTTTTGCTGCTACTTGGCTCCTACACCGTCTATACCTATTTCAAAGCGGCGGTACCGATCGATATGGCACACCACTTTGATACGATCATTCTCTTTTGTATCCCGCTGATCTTCATGGGCGATGCACTACATCTGCACTTTTCCGATCTGAAGAAGCATAGCTGGAGCATTTTTTATCTCGCAGTAGTGGCTGTAGCACTCTCTATCGCAATAGGGGCGAGTCTCTATCATTTCAATATTTTTGAGGGACTGAGTCTGGGTGCCTATGTGTCGCTTTTTGCGATCAATATGGCGACCGATGCAGTCAGTGTACAGTCTGTACTCTCACGCTTCAAAGGGATCAGTCATGATATCAAGGTACTGATAGAGGGGGAGTCTCTGGGGAATGACGCGACTGCTGTTATCGCTTTCTTTTTTATCGGGTTACCATGGATGCTAAACGGGGAGATCGATGCTGCACATGCGTTTACAGAAGCATTGCGTGTATTTGCAGTAAGTATCGGCATGGGCTTAATGTTGGGGTATGGGTTTTATATGTTGATGAAGCTCTTTTCCGATAAGCGCGGGGAGTTTTTTGCTTTTGTGGTGGAAGCCTACGGTGCCTATCTGCTGGGAGAGGAGATGCATGTTAGTGGTATCTTGACACTGATCACAGCGATCATTGCGACCAAAGCATGGATCGATATGGATATGGCAGGCGAAGAAGAGGTACTCAAATCCAAAAGCAAGCGTTTCTTCCGATCTTTGCGCTTTGCATCGATCCAGGCGACGACCAAAGAGCGTTTGGAGTATATCTACGAAATGGCAAAAGAGTTTGGATATATTGCCGCAGTAATGATCTTCTTTGTACTTGCGGAGATGGTGGATTTCGGCAAACTGTGGCACTACAGAAATGAGATCTTGATCATGTTTGGGGTGACGACTCTCATACGTGCACTCTCTATGGCGAAGTTCGCCTTTTTTGGCAAAACACTTAACTCGCTCAAGCCGGTAGGGTTGGAGGGGTGGTTTATTCTCACTTTCTCAGGCATGAAAGGGGCACTCTCAATTATCCT
>WFYB01000247.1 GCA_015490315.1 Sulfurovum sp.
AGTCGTCATCGTCATCTCGTCGGGTACCCAGATACCATTTTGCTTGTGCAGTTTTTTGACATCGAGATACTTCTTTTTGCCGTTTTTCATAAAGTTGATGGCTCGCACTACCATATCGTTGTCCTTGCGTACCAGTGCAATCGTTTTGGTATAGCCGGACTCTTTGATCACTTTTTTGTTGCGCGGTTTGCCTTCGATCACCCAGGCATCTTTGCCGCGTACTTTGGTCTCTTTGAGCAATTTAAAATCATAATCCTCCAGATCACGATCTGTCATGTCAAAGTAGCTAAAGTCAGACCCCATAAAGCTGCCGCTCTTGTCCGCTGTCGGAATACGCTTGACCTTTTTGAGTGCGGGCAGATAGAGCCACTGGTCATCATCCTTGCTCGCATCGTCATAGTCATAGGTCAAAAAGGCTGTATTTTTGACATCAGAAGGTGACTTGAAAAAGAGCATACGGTGTTCATCGGGACCAAAGTCTTTGCTATAGGACTTCAGATCCCGAATACGTTTCTTGCCGTTTTTGTCTATGAGTACCATCAGCATATCCTGCTCAACCGTCTTGCCGTCATCCCGGGCATCCACCTTCTCCATGATCGCACGCGCTTTGGGGTCATCCGCATACGCTGACACTCCTACCAACATCATAGCCGCCATTGTCATCAAAACTGTTTTTATCATTTTTTCATTCCTTTCATTTTTTATTAAAAGCTTTCCCTAAGGAAAGCATACCAAAACTACTCACTCTTCACTATTCACTCTTAACTCCATCGATCCATCCCCGCTTCGCCGCAACAATCATCAGCGCAGGCGCAAGCAGGAGATCCGCCAACAGTGCCAGCAGGATCACTGACCCGGTTAAAAGCCCGAAGTTCTGCACAGAAATCATCTGTGCCATCATATAGGAGTAGAACCCTAATGAGAGTACGATAGTCGTGATCAACATCGCCTTGCCAGTCGTAAAGAAGGTATGGCGTATCGCCTCGGCGCTGTTATGGGTCTCATGATAGTATCGCATAAAATTGTGCATAAAATGTATCGTGTCATCCACCGCAAGCCCAATAGCGATACTTCCTATCAGCAATGTGAACATATCCAGCGGTATATCTGCAACATACATGATAAGCAGCCCAAGGATGATCGGTGTGAGGTTGGGGATCATACTGAGCAGTCCCAGACGTACTGAGCGCAGAATCAACATCATCATCAGGGAGATCAGTACAAATGCGATTAGGTAGCTGCGTACAGAGGAGCGTATCGCCTGATCGAAGGTATTGATCAGCAGCGGTATCATCCCTGTCACCTCTACTGTGTCGTCAGGGAAGGTCTCGGTAAAGACCTTCTGGACATGCTGCTCTACCTGCACCGCTTTGACGGCATCTGTCCATGGCAGCTTGATCGTGACACGCGCCTTGGAGAACTGGCTGTCCACCACATCCTCAAGATCATCACTGCCGGAATTTTCAAAGAGCAGCAGCTCCTGGGAGACCAGATCTTTCTCTTTGAGGATCGTATAGTAGCGCTCATCGTTTCCGTGCAGTGCGCGGTTGGTCTCTTTGACGATCGTGGCGAGGGAGATCACCTTGCCCACATGGGTATAGGGATCGGTATATCGCTCGAGCTGGGCAGAGAGCTTGTTGAGCTTCGAGAGGCGTACCGGATCATTCCACCCATTCTCTTTGCCTGTATCGACGATCGCTTCTATAGTGACAGTACCGTTCATATTGGCATCGATCTTCTCTGTAGAGAGACGGATATCGTTGTTGGGTTTGAACCAATAGAGCGGATTGTGCGAGAGCTCCAGCTTCGAAGCGGCAAAGAGCGCTGCGATCACCAGCAGGGCACTTACCGCGATGATCTGCTTGTAGTAGCGTACAGGGATCACGGAGAGTGCTGCCATCACTCTGTCCAGTCTGCCCGGCTCTTTTTTGGGCTTGGGCTTGAGCGGCGTGAGTGAGAGCAGTGCAGGCAGCAGGGTCAAGGTGAGCAGCAAGGAGACCATCACACCAAAAGAGGCGAAGAGTCCAAGATCCGAGATCGGTGCCACTTCACTTCCCGCAAACGAGCCTACACCGATTGCCGTTGTCACCGATGTCATGGCTATCGCAAGACCGGAGTGCCCCAGCGTATAGGAGATCGACTCTGCCTTCTCTCCTGTCTCATTGAAACGGTCAAAGAAGATCGAAAGGATATGCACCGTTGCCCCCACACTCACTGCCAGCAGCAATGACGGGACTATCTGGGTCGGTAGCTTAAACGCTGTGCCTGTCCATGCCATCAGCCCCACAGTCGCCAGCAGCGAAAGGATGATCACGATCAGCGGATAGACCACGGCACTCACACGTCTGAACATCAAAAAGAGAAACACGATAATGATCAAAAAAGTCACCCGGGTAAACTTCTGCATATCCGCACGCATCTGCGCCTTGAGTCCATCAAGTACCACCGGTGAACCCGCCAC
>WFYB01000248.1 GCA_015490315.1 Sulfurovum sp.
AGTCAATGAGAACCTCACACTCGGCTACGTGCAAGCAGAGCTCTTTGATGAGTTTGTCGAAGGTAAGCTGATCAACCCGACCTTCATTACCGACTACCCTATCGACATCTCGCCGCTTTCAAGAAGAAGTGACAAAAACCCTGAGATCGCCGAACGTTTCGAGCTCTTTATGGCAGGCAAAGAGATCGCCAACGGATTTAACGAGCTCAACGATCCTATCGACCAGTTCGAGCGTTTCAAAGCACAGGCAGAGGCAAAAGAGGCTACAGGTGATGAAGAGGCGATGCATATGGATCTAGACTTTGTGCGCGCACTCGGACACGGTATGACACCCACAGCCGGAGAAGGGATTGGTATCGACCGTCTGGTGATGATGCTGACCAACAACCACTCCATTCGTGATGTGATCCTCTTTCCTGCTATGAAACCCGAAGCGGCACTCGAAGAGAGACCCAAAAATGCCTGTAAGAAGTGCGGTAACACCAATGAAGAGGAGCTTAAACCTGCCAAGAAAGGCAAAGGATTCTTCTGTATCGACGCAGCAGCGTGTAAAAAACGGGAACAAACCCAAAACTCGAAGTAGAAAACTTGCAGTCGGTGCAGCGCTCGTATGTAGGGGGTATGTGTAAAATTTGAGTCGCACCCGTAGGTTCGGCGATGATTTTACACGAAGCCCATGCATACGATGGTTGTGCCGAATGCTGTTTTATAGTGAGAGGTTTGGGTCAAGAAAATAAAAAGTAAAAATTGGATATAAATCCAACAAGAAAGCAAAAAGGAACACTATGAGTTATGCAATAGAATCATTTGACCCCGAGATTTTTGAAGCGATAGAAAATGAGCGCCAGAGACAGACTGACCATCTGGAGATGATCGCATCTGAGAACTTCACGCTGCCGGCTGTGATGGAGGCGATGGGCTCAGTCTTTACCAACAAGTATGCGGAAGGCTATCCGGGCAAACGCTACTACGGCGGATGTGAGTTTGCCGACAAGGTAGAGCAACTTGCAATCGACAGAGCCTGCGAACTCTTCGGCTGTGACTATGCCAACGTGCAGCCCCATTCAGGCTCTCAGGCAAACGGTGCCGTCTATGCGGCACTGCTTAAGCCTTATGACAAGATCCTCGGTATGGATCTCAGCCACGGCGGACACCTCACGCACGGCTCCAAGCCAAGCTTCTCAGGCAAGAACTACCAAAGCTTCACTTACGGTGTAGAGCTTGACGGACGTATCAACTACGACAGAGTGATGGATATCGCCAAGATCGTACAGCCCAAGATCATCGTCTGCGGTGCCTCTGCCTATGCCAGAGAGATCGACTTTAAGAAGTTCAGAGAGATTGCCGATGAAGTGGGTGCAATCCTTTTTGCCGATATCGCACACATTGCAGGTCTTGTCTGTGCCGGTGAACACCCAAGCCCGTTCCCTTATGCGGATGTCGTCACGACCACCACACACAAAACACTCGCTGGACCAAGAGGCGGGATGATCATGACCAATGACGAGGATATCGCCAAGAAGATCAACTCCGCGATCTTCCCGGGACTTCAGGGCGGTCCGCTGGTACATGTGATCGCTGCCAAAGCGGTAGGATTCAAACACAACCTCTCCGACGCATGGAAAGTCTATGCCAAACAGGTCAAGAAAAATGCTTCTGTCCTTGCGGATGTCTTGATGAAACGCGGCTATGATGTCGTCTCAGGCGGGACAGACAACCACCTTGTGCTTGTCAGCTTCCTCAACAAAGATTTCTCAGGCAAAGATGCAGATGCGGCACTGGGTGCAGCAGGTATCACTGTCAACAAAAACACTGTTCCGGGTGAGACACGCAGTCCATTTGTCACCTCCGGTATCCGTATCGGTTCGCCTGCACTCACCAGCCGCGGTATGAAAGAGGCGGAGTTTGAGATCATCGCCAACAAGATCGCCGATGTGCTTGACAATATCAATGACAGTGACCTGCATGCGAAGATCAAAGAGGAGATGAAAGAGCTCGCTTCCAATTTCGTGATCTATGAGAAGTCGATCTACTAACATTGAAAGTCTTTGATTTAGCGTTCGATACCGACCACTACTATATCAAGCGCCCAAGGGTTGTCGACCAGATACAGTTCGACAACCGCACCTTCTACGCCAAATTTGAGCGTATCGATGAACCGCTGACCCCTCTACTCTGGCAGCAGCATCTTGACAAACAGTACACCATCGCCGTGCCCCTGCTCAAAGAGGGACAGACAGAGTATCTTGTCATCGAGTACAAAGGGGATGAGTATCAGCGTTTCTACCATCTGATCAAACATCTTTTTGCAACACTGGATATCACTGAGTATCATATCTATCAGGGCAAAGACGAAGAGCGGATACAGGTCTTTGTCAAAGTACCCTCCCTTCCCCTTGAAGAGGCAGATGCCAAACTGGGTGAGCTTTCAAATGCTCTCAAACAGAAAATGACAAAAAAATGGAAATGTCTCCCCTCCATGAATCTCCCCGAAGCATACAATATCGTCACCCTGCCTTATAAGGTGCTATAGTTCCTACCGTTTCAAAAACTTTTTCAGTTTTTTCAGGGAATAGGTATTGATCACATCCGATTTCTCCAGCCAGCCTCTGCGTGCCTGATAGACACCGTATTTCATAAAGTCAAGACAGTAGGTACGGTGCGCATCACTGTCGATAGAAAATTTAAGCCCTTTGTCTCTGGCTCTCTTGGTGTAGATATCGTTTAAGTCAAGACGTTTGGGCTGGGCGTCGATCTCCATCACAGTGCCATACTCGTATGCCGCATCAAATATCTTCTCCATATCTGCTTCATAGGCGGGGCGTTTGCCTATCAGTCTGCCTGTAGGATGTCCGAGGATATGCACATAGGGGTTTGAGATCGCCTTGATGATGCGCTTGGTCTGCGCCTTTTTCGTCAGATTGAAATGGTCATGCACTGAGACGATCACCACATCAAGCTGCCGGAGTATCTCATCCTCCATCGCCAAAGAGCCATCCTCAAGGATATCGACCTCCATCCCTTTAAGGATCGTAAAGTCCGGATGCGCCTGGTTGTAGGCATCGATCTCTTCAAACTGCTGATATGTCTTCTCGGGTGTCATACCGTGTAGCAGCGGTATATGATAGGAGTGATCTGAGATGACGATATACTCATATCCTTTGGCACGTGCCGCATCTGCCATCTCAGTAACACTGTTGCTACCGTCACTGTAGTGGGTATGCATATGCAGATCGCCCCGGATATGCCTAAGCTTTATCAGTTTGGGCAATGTATGGTTCTTGGCAGCCTCCAGCTCACCGCGCATTTCACGCAGTTCGGGTTCGATATAATCGAGTCCAAACGCTTTATAAAAAGACTTTTCGGTACGCCCGGAGATATCCACACCGTTTTCATCAAAAATGCCGTATTCATTGACTTTCCATCCGCGCTCTTTTGCCATCTTGCGCAGAGCAAGCGTATGAGCACGCGACCCGGTAAAGTAGTCAAGCGTCGTGCCGTAGTCTGAAGGACGTGCTGTTTTGAGGTCAACCTGCAGATCATTTTCCAGTACAATAGTTGTCCGGCTCTCACCCTCTACGATCACCTCCTTGCATTTTTCATACGCGACAAAATGTTTGGCTACCTCCTCTGGAGAGGTAGTCACAACCACCATATCCAGATCCCCGACTGTCTCTTTTCGGCGACGATAACTTCCTGCGATGATCGCTTTCTTGACTGCCGGCGAGCGCTCCATGTAGGCGACAAAATCCTCGGCATAGGGCTCTGCATCCACATAGAGAAAACGGCGTCCCTCCTGTTTGCGCATCATCACACCCTCAAGTATGCGTGCTTCAAGTTTTTCACTAAAACCGGGAAGTTCTCTGATCTTGTGCTGCTGTGCTGCCTCTCGCAATGCATCGAGTGAATCGATACCCAGCATCTCATACAGCTCTCTGACACGCTTTGGTCCCAGCCCCGGTATCGCCAGCATCTCCAAAAGTCCTTTGGGGAACTTTTTTTGATACTTTTCCAATGCACTCATGCGTCCTGTTGTGACAATCTCTTCTATCTTTTTGGCGATCTTCTCCCCGATATGCGGCAGCTTGGTCAGATCCTCGCCTGCTCGCACCATCTCCTCGATACTTCGGGGATAGGTTGCAATGATACGTGCAGCATTTTCATAGGCACGCACCCGAAAAGGGTTCTCATCCGCAAGCTCAACATACTGTGCAAGTTTCTCAAAATATTTGGCTATTTCTGCATTTGAAAGGCTCATACGCTTTTCCTCCTCATACATTGGGTGATCGATAGAACGGTAGCGTTTTCTATCCAATGATACATCTTTTTTACTTTTACTCTCCCCAAAA
>WFYB01000249.1 GCA_015490315.1 Sulfurovum sp.
GGCTTTGAGGTTCCATGGTGCAGTGTCGGCAAACACAACCATGATATGTTAAACTGTTCGATTAGGAGTGCTATTGTTGCTACTCCTCTATATATCTTTCATTTTGAAGCTACATAAAGGAAAAGCCTATAGGGCATTATATTGTTATGTAGCTTAGCCAAATATTAAGTTGCTTGAGCTTCACTTAAAGAGCTGAGAGTGTGTCCCCAGTCTCAAGAGTTCCAAAGTATCCTCTTCTATCCTGTAAACCACAAGAAGATCTCCGCTGATGTCAACCGCGGAGTTAAATTAGGCAGTTTTTCACCTGAAATTTTGGCGAAATGTAACCTCAAGCAACAGCGTTTTTCTCTCTTTAGTTTTGTGTCTTTTTAGGGTCAAACTCATACAGATCCAACCCGTTGTTTTGATCCTCCTTTTTCTCTTTTAATCGATAGGAATCTCCAAGAATATTAATGACATGAGAGTGGTGCAACAATCTGTCAAGAATAGCGGTTGTGACAACTTTATCGTTGGCAAATATACCACTCCACTGTGAGAAGACAAGATTGGAGGTAACGATGGTCGATCCTCTCTCATATCTTCGTGAGATCACCTGAAAGAAATGGTGGGCATCCTCTTTGCTCATAGGGAAATATCCTATCTCGTCTATTACCAGCAGTGCCGGTGCCATTACCGTTTGTCTGAGGAATGCATCGTAGCGTTTCTCCTTCTTGGCTCTTGCCATTTGGAGGATCAGATCACTGGCAGTCATAAATCGTGCCTTGATACGCTTCTGTACCGCTGCATACGCCAGTGCGATGGCAAGGTGGGTTTTGCCGACACCCGACTGCCCCAGCAGGATAATATTCTCATTGTGTTTGACGAACGCCATAGAAGAGAGCTCCTCGATCTGTCGTCTGTTCACACCTACAGTAAAATCGAAGTCAAACTGCTCCAGTGTCTTGATGGTAGGAAAGCCTGCCATCTTGGTCAGTGTCGCCTTGCTGCGTGCCGCTTTGCCCTCGGCTTCGAGTTTAAGCGCCTCATAGAGGTACTCCGTATATTTCCAGTTCTCTTTGGCTGCACGGTTGCCAAGCTGATGATACTCCTGCAGGAGTGTAGGCATCTGAAGCTCTTTGCAGAATGCTTCTATCTGTGTATCGATCACTGCCATGCCACACCGCCTGTGATCATACTGTAGGTCAACAGGTAAGCCACCGCAGCGGGGATGAAGGCATCATAGCTTTGCAGATCACGCTGCGGGATATGTACCTTTGAATGCATCGTTTTAGCCACTTGTTTCGATGGCTTTGCTATACTTCTATGCGAAGCTTTTAACGGATGGATACCAAGATAAGGCTTCGGCATGGGCTGCAGCTGCAACTGCTCCTGTGCCAACAGATCGAACGGCTTTTGCAGCGTGGTCTGATGTATCCTCGCATTGGCGGTATAATCCAGCCAGTCCATCACTTCGGCATTGGCATTCTCCCTGGTCATATTGTATCCCATCATCGAGAGTCTGACTTTGAATGCATTATGGAATGTATAGCGCAGGTAATGGTTGAACCGCTCCACCTTTCCTTTGGTCTGTGCACGGTAGGGTTTGCACACTTTCAGATCCATTCCACAGTGTTTGGCAAAGTCACGGAACTGCTCATTGAACTTGTGTTTGCCCCGCCCATAGGCATTGCGCTTGGTGATGACGGTTTTCATATTGTCATAGAGCCCCTCTTTGGGCACACCGCCAAAGTAGCTGAACGCATTCATATGGCACTGTATGAGTGTCTCTACCTTCTCATCGTTCACATACTCGACATACGATGCTCTGGAGTATCCCATAGTAGCGACAAAGGCAGAGAGTCCGTCCTTGGGAAACTCTACCCAGTCTACCTGCATCTGTGCTCCCGGATCGGTCTCAAAGCGTATTTGCAGCTCTTCCTCTTTTACCCGCTCTCGCAGGGAGTGCTTTTGCATGACTTCCTGCATCCAGCGCAGGGAACCGCCGTACCCAAGCTTCTTGATCTCTTCGTAGATCGCAGTCGAAGGGATATGTACTCCCAGTTCATGTGCCTTTATCAGCATGGTGGCTATATGGGGAAGGTAGGCATCTACCGTTGTACCGGCAGGTGCTCTTTTTATGACAGGGATATGCCCCTCTGGCAGTTTGGCATATTTGGAAACGGTATCTCGGCTGATATCAAGTTTGCGTGCGATCGCACTCTTGCTTAGCCCCTCTTTTATCATCTTGTGGATCATTTTTACTTCACCTTTTTTAAGCATGAATCTCCTTCCAAAATCACTGGAAAAAGACTCTAACAGATTCCTCTGTTTTTTAGCTTGATCTGGTTTGTAAAAACTACTTCTTTA
>WFYB01000250.1 GCA_015490315.1 Sulfurovum sp.
CCGCCGATGAGGTAACGATCATCAGGGATGGTATCGCCCTTTTTTATCATTAGCACCTCTTCGGGCTGACCGATCTTGATGCTGCTGTATTTGGAGAAGTCGATGGTCTTAAAAAACAAGGAATGCTCCTTGTTTAGGTAGAAGGTAGAAGGTAGGAGGTAGGAGTTGTGGTATGTGTTGTTGCACAACACTTTTATTAAATGTGCGAAGAGCTATGCTATTTAAGGTTGCCACAAGCCTGCAAAGTGTTACCATTCCTAATTCCTAATTCCTAATTCCTAATTCCTAATTCCTAATTCCTAATTCCTAATTCCTCATTTTGAACGCAGTGCACTGTATTCTTTAGGTATCAAATAGTCCTCTGTTTTTATTGGACACTCCCACATACCGTGTTCAAAGCCTATTTGATAGAGTTTGTCAAGGGCTTTGAGTTGTAGCGGGCTCAGTTCTACTGATGCATCGGAAGCGTACATCTCCAGATATTTTGTGAGCATGGCATCGGAGATACGCACGAGCTTTTCGTTTTCCAGTTTGGTGCAGAGCTCCTCTTTGCGTGCATTGGCGACTTTGACACCTTTGATGAGAATCTCCTCGATCTCAATAGCGCGTGTCAGGGGCATACTTCTGCGCAGCGCCATGCCTCCAAGCGGCAGCGGCAGTCCCTCGCCTGCGAGTTCAACCCAGATATCCCAGATCTCTTTTTCTACCTCGAGACTCTCGTCAAAGTCGAGGATCGACTCATGGATGAGTACGCCCGTATCGACATCACCATTGACTACCGCCTGTTCTATCTCGAGAAAATCCATATAGACCGGACGCGCATCGGGGTAGTAGAGACGAAAGAGCATGGCATTGGTAGTGTATCTGCCAGAAAGAGCAACTTTGAAGCGGCGCTTGAGCCTCTCACCTTTGCGTTTGATGAGCTTGGGACCATACCCCTCTCCGAAGCTGACAGCGGTGCGTAGCAGCGCATACTCATCTTTGATCAGCGGGTACATGCCGAAGCTGATGGCACTGACATCGTAGGTGCCTTTGAGTGCTTCGACATTAAGTGTTTCGATGTCGAGTCCAATGTTCTCAAAGGTCAGCCCTTTGGTATCGACCCAGCCAAACTTGATCGCATAGTACATGAAGATATCATCTGCATCGGGAGAGTGGGCGAGTTGTATGGGAGTTGGCATCTGTTTACCTTATCTAAAAATTAGAGATATTTTAGCACAAGAGGGCAAAGAGCCAAATAAGAGACGCTACTGTCGCAGTGTGGCGATGAGGCGTTTAGGATGCAGCAGTAAAGAGAGGGCATCTGTGATATGGCGGCAGCTAAGATCGCTCTGCATCAGTGTGGCGGTACTGCACCCCTCTTCACCGATGATAGCGATACCCAATGCGGCATGTCGGAGCATCTTTGCATCATTGTTGCCGTTGCCTATGGCGACACACTGCGTCGCGCCAAGAGTGTCGATGTAGGCAGCTTTCTCTTCGGTGTGGTTGTCGCTGTCAAGGATCTTGACCGTGACGGGGTACTCTCTTAGCTGGGCTTGGACACTGCCGAAGGTATCGGCGGTGATGACATGGACTTGGTAGTGCTCTGCGAGTTGCGGCAGCAGGGGCTGGATGTCGGGGATGAGCTTGCCGTCGGTTGCGATGGTACCGTTGTAATCAAGGATGAGATGGCTCAGTCTCATCGTTTTGTAATGGGGGATCTCAATGGTCATGGTTGCCTTCTCTTTAGATAGATATTGAAAGGATAACATACTTTAAAGCAAAAGCGCACTATGATACGACAATGCAATATGGGAATATCAAAAGGAGTAGAGAGTATGGAAGATGTCAAACTGACTCAATACAGCCACGGTGCAGGGTGCGGATGCAAGATTGCGCCGCAGATTTTGGAGAAGATACTCATCAGCTCAAGGGACAATATCCCTTATCCACAGCTGCTGGTGGGCAATGAGAGCAAAGATGATGCGGCGGCGTTTGATCTGGGCAACGGTACTTCGGTACTCAGTACGACGGATTTTTTTATGCCGATTGTGGATGACCCTTTTACGTTCGGGCGTATTGCGGCGACCAATGCGATCAGCGATATCTATGCGATGGGCGGCAAACCGTTGATGGCGATCTCGATTTTTGGCTGGCCGATCAATGTGCTGCCTCCTGAGGTGGGACAAAAGGTGATCGAAGGGGGACGCGCGGTTTGCGAGGATGCAGGTATCCCGCTTGCAGGCGGACACAGTATCGATTCTCCCGAGCCGATCTTCGGTCTGGCGGTGACAGGTATCGTGGAGAACAGCGCACTCAAACACAATGACACCGCTGAAGAGGGGTGTGAACTCTTTTTGACCAAGCCCCTGGGGATTGGTATCCTTACGACTGCACAGAAGCAGGGGAAAGTCGACCCGGACGATCTGAAAAATGCGATCGATGCGATGTGCACGCTCAACAAGATCGGTGCGGAGATCTCCAGACTTGAGGGTGTCAAGGCATTGACAGATGTGACGGGATTTGGGCTGCTTGGGCATCTGTGTGAGATCTGCGAAGGCAGCGGCGTGGGTGCGCGGATCCGCTTTGACGATGTGCCCGTACTGCCCAATGTCGAAAAGTATTGGCAGATGGGCTGCGTGCCGGGAGGTACCAGACGCAATTTTGAGAGCTATGGTCACAAGATCGCACCGATGGAGCAAAAGGTACAGGATATCCTCTGTGATGCACAGACCTCCGGAGGACTGCTCTGTGCTGTGAGCAAAGAGAGCATTCCGGAGTTCCTGAAGATCACTGCTGAAGCGGGACTGGCTCTTGAGAGTATCGGAGAGCTGGTTGCTCCGGGCGAACACCTCGTTGAGGTGGTCTGATGGCACTGCCGCTGACAGATGATTTTCGCACTGTTGTCTTAGAGAACCGACCTTTGATTGATGTGCGTGCCCCTGTAGAGTTTGCGGGCGGTGCCTTCCCCGGTGCGGTTAACCTGCCGCTAATGAACGATGAAGAGCGTCACCTAATCGGTATACGCTACAAAGAGGCGGGCAATGCAGCAGCGGTAGTACTGGGCAAAGAGCTTATTGATGGCAAACCGCGTGCTGAGCGTACGGAAGCGTGGAAGCGTTTTGTCGAGGCGCATCCGGATGCCTATCTCTACTGTTTCAGAGGTGGGCAGCGTTCCGAGATAGCACAGGAGTGGCTAGCAGAAGCAGGCATCACAATCCCCCGTCTCAAGGGAGGCTACAAAGCCTTTCGCCGTTACCTGATGGAGCGCTCCGAGGCGATCGCACAGGAGATACCTACCCTCATTATCGGGGGACGTACAGGATCAGGCAAGACACTGCTGCTGCCAAAGATCAAGGGGAGCATTGATCTTGAAGGATTGGCAAAACACCGTGGTTCGAGCTTCGGGCGGACGCTGACTGGTCAGCCTACGCAGATCGGTTTTGAAAATGCACTTGCTTACCGTCTGATCCAAGAGGAGGCGGCGGGAGAGGCACGTTTTGTGATCGAGCATGAAGGACGCAATATAGGACGGCTCTATATCCCCAAAGAGGTCTATGAGGGCTTTATGGGAGGCAAGATGGTGCTGCTTGAGACGCCGATGGCAGAGCGGGTCGATACGATCCACACAGAGTATGTTGAGGAGGCGATAGCGCTCTATCGTGAACACTTTGGCGAGCAGGGGGTGGCACTGTGGTACGAAGATGCACTGCAGGGGCTCGAGCGCATACAGCGCAGACTTGGCAGCCAACGGTATCATCAACTGCGCAGCCTGCTTCAGGATGCTTATGCGCTCCACCTCTCAGAGCAGGACAGCTCCGGATACAAGCCGTGGATCGAGGCACTTTTACGCTACTACTATGATCCGATGTATGATTATCAGCTTGAAAAGAGCGATATCCCTATCGTCTTTTCGGGAGATAGAGAGGCGGTGGCAGCCTATTTTGAGCGGCATTAACAAGGATACTATCTACAGTATATTTGATTAAAGTATAATTTTTGATTTAATTTGTTTATCATTTGCTTTCCTTATTTAAATAAAGGTTTAAAAAAATAATCCAAGTGTCAAAACCGAAGCCTGTATCTCCACAAAGATATACTTTTTGTCCCTTATTGTCAAAAATATCCCTTCTTTACAAATAGATATTTTTCTTCTATGCTTTAAAATAGAAGGAGCTTATCATGATGAATGATGCATATGAAAATATTTTTAACAAGACACATATAACAGTAGGGATCTTGGCACCGATAGAGTCCTACAAAGGAAGCGTGCCGACAATGCAAAACCAAGACAGTTATATATTGCGTGCTGAAAAGCTTGGATTTGATGCATTGTGGTTGCGGGATATACCGCTACATGATCCAAGTTTTGGCGATGCGGGGCAAATGTATGACCCATTTGTGTATCTCGGGTACCTTTCTGCCATGACAAGCAAAATCAATTTTGGTGTAGCGAGTCTCATACTACCTTTTAGACATCCGATAGAGATAGCCAAATCGATCAACAGTATCAATAATCTTTCCAAAGGAAGACTGGTAATGGGGGTTGCAACAGGCGATCGACCGATGGAGTATGAAGCCCACAATGTAGACTTTCACAGCAGAGGTGCCCTTTTTCAAGCAAATATGCACTACACAAGGAAAATTCAGACAGAGGATTTTGCCGTTATTAGATCAAAGTTGGGAATGATCCGGTATGGCGATCTTTTGCCAAAGTCCAAGTATGGTCAGGTACCGATGCTGGTGACTGGACACTCTC
>WFYB01000251.1 GCA_015490315.1 Sulfurovum sp.
CCAAACCTGCCAAAAAGATCACGGCACTTGACAGTATCGGCGGCAAGCAGATATGGATCGTAGAGAAGGAGAAGATCGACGGTGACACGGCAGTCTGTAACCTCGCATCTGTCAACCTCTCCAAGGTCAATACCAAAGAGGATATGGCGCGCGTCGTGCCTATTGCGATCCGTATGCTTGACAATGTCATCGATCTGAACTTCTATCCGCTTGCCAAGGTCAAGAAGACCAACGAGAAATCGAGATCGATCGGTCTGGGTGTCATGGGCGAAGCGCAGATGCTCGCCGAGAGTCAGATCGAGTGGGGTTCGTATGATCATCTGATGAAGGTCGATGAGGTGATGGAGTCCTTCTCTTACTATGCGATCGAAGCATCGAGCAACCTCGCACTGGAGAAAGGGAAGTATCCGAACTTTGACGGCTCAGACTGGTCCAAAGGGATCTTCCCGATCGACAAAGCCAACGAAAATGCCTGTAAACTGGTTGACAGAGGCGGACTCTTCGGCTATACACACGACTGGGATGCCCTGCGCAAGAAGGTACAGCAAGATGGCATGCGCAACGGCTATCTCATGGCGATCGCACCGACAAGCTCCATCTCGATATTGACAGGTACGACACAGGCGATCGAGCCGGTTTACAAGCGCAAGTGGTTCGAGGAGAATCTCTCGGGGCTTATCCCGGTCACCGCACCGAAGCTCTCACCGGATACCTGGCAGTACTACACACCGGCATACGATCTTGACCAAAATATCCTGATCAAAGCAGGCGCGATCCGACAGAAGTGGCTTGATCAGGGACAGTCGCTCAATATCTTCATCACCCTTGACAAAGCAAGCGGGCGATATCTCAATGAGATCTACATGAACGCATGGAAGTTTGGACTCAAGTCCACCTACTATCTGCGAAGTCAGTCTCCGGAGAGTACGAATGATGTGGAAGATCGTTCACAAGAATGTGTAGGGTGTCAGTAATGACGGATATAGCATTAGCTGAAACATTACGGGATATGTATAGTAATGCGCCCCAAGGAGATAAAACAACCATGATCAGATTATTTGGAATTAAATATGCTGATGAATTAAAAAACTCTACTATGTCAATGAGTCGTATCGCAGAACTTGCACAAATTGGAGTTAATTATCATGCTGAAATTAGTAAGGGCATTCGTTTAGCAAAATATGTAAAACTAAAATAGGGGGGAATTGAACATTGAAGAAAAAAACATTGATAATTATTGGATTTGCAGTTTTAATATTAGGTGGGTGCTCGGAAAAGTCAGGAGTATATGCTTCAGGAAGTGGTACTTATTCAATTACAAATCAGGCTGCTACTGGTTTACCCGGCAAACAGGGAATAAGAACAGACGCTTATAAAGAAGCAGCAGGCTTTTGTAGACAAAAGGGTAAAGATTTCAAAGTGATTAAACTTGATGAAAATGAAGGACCATATATTTTAGGAAAATATCCTAGAGTTACTCTGCAGTTTAGATGCATATAATAGCTAAGATATTCTCATGTTACATATTGGGATATATAGTTCTGCTCGTCCTGATGTTTTAGGTGGGGACGCATATTTCAAATTGATACAGAAAAACAATTATACGTATTCTGAATAGCTGTATGCACTCCCATGCAAAGTATGGGAGCGCAAAAATCTATCCATTTCCTCTAAAATCAAAAATAACCTATCTAGCGCGCAAAATAATCCATTTTAAACCCTTTTTTAACCTCAGGTATGGAAAAAATAAAAAAACGGGAGTTAAAGTAAAGAAACGGGTTGCTAAAAACCTAAGCAAAGCCCGATACTATGGGAGTTAAAAAGGGATTATCTACAGATGGGTTGTAAAAAAGATGTCCAAACTGTCATTCTACACGGGTAAAAAAGAATGGAAAACGCTTAGGTATTCAACGCTACTTTTGTCTAAATTGTTCACAAAGTTTTTCCTCAAACAGAAGACCTAAAAGATTACAACAATCCATTTTTGAAGACTACTTTTATCATCGCAATACATTGAATGAATTAGCTGCCAAATATCATCACTCCAGA
>WFYB01000252.1 GCA_015490315.1 Sulfurovum sp.
GGATTAAGGGTTAAGGGGGTTTCGTATTTTCATCTATTTTCTAGATGTTGACCTTAATTTATGGTGTTATTGACATTTAGGAGCATATCTATTATAATATCCAATAATATATATAAAAGGATATACCATGTCAACAGTCAAAAAACTGATCTCCTTTGACAGCAATATCGCTGCTGAACTCGAATCGGTCTCCGAGGCACTGCATATCAGCCAAAAAGAGCTAGTAGAGCGTGCGCTTGATTTTTACTTCGATCATACTGACAGCATCATCGCACAAAAGATCTCGGAAGATGTAGAGAAGGGTAAGGTTGGGGTGCATGATGCCGATGAAGTATTTGAGCAACTTGGCATCCACTAATGTACAAACTCGAACTTACCGATATCGCTGTCAAAAATCTCAAAGATTTCAACCATGCTGAGCAGCAGCTTATCGCCAAAAAGCTGCATTATCTTACAGAGAACTTTGATATACTCAAAGAGAGCAAAAAGGTTACAGAGCTTAAAGGTACCGACTTCAAACACTACCGTTTTGTGATAGCACGTAAGATAAGAGCGATCTTTGAAGTTAAAAATGAAAGATTGATACTCTTAGTACTGCGTATAGGCAGACGAAAAGATGTGTATGATAAATGAGTGGTATTTAGGTACACTTACAGTTATGAAAAAGAGGCTATCGCAAAGAGAAAAATACATCGGCATCATGTCAGGCACCTCGCTTGATGGGGTGGATGTGGTGTTGTGTGAGATAGATGCGCAAAGTTGTGAGCTTGTGTATGAGATCAGCTATCTTATGCCTGTAGAGCTAAAGGATGAGATCATCGCGATGATCGATGGAGAGACGACGCTTGAGCAAGTTGGTGCGACAGACCATCGTTTGGGGCTGCTCTTTGCCGAGGCGGTAGCGGCACTGCTGGAGGCATCGCAATGCGATGCAGGAGAGATCCGTGCCATTGGTTCCCACGGGCAGACGCTGTGGCATGCGCCGCAAGGTGAGTATCCTTTCACGATGCAGCTTGGTGATCCGAACATTATTACTGCACGTACCGGTATCCCTGTCGTGGCGGACTTCAGACGCAAGGATGTTGCGCTGGGCGGGCAGGGAGCGCCGTACGCACCGGCATTTCATGAGTTTATATTTGGAAATATTAGAGAGCGTCTTGCGGTGGTCAACATCGGTGGTATGGCAAATATCACACTGCTTGGCAAGAAGCTTGTCGGCTACGATACGGGGCCGGGAAATGTACTGATGGATGCCTGGATACAACAGCACCAAAACACTCCCTATGACAAAGACGGCGCATGGGCATGTTCAGGTAGGGTAGATTACAAACTGCTTGATGCGATGATGGCGGATGCGTATTTTGCGAAGCCCTATCCCAAGAGTACAGGGCGTGAGAAGTTTAATCTGGGGTGGGTTGAGAGTGTTCAGCGTTTAGCGTTCAGCGCTCAGAGAGAAGCATTGCAAGGCAATGCATACCAGGACTCCTACCTCCTACCTCCTACCTCCTCACTATTCCCTGTTGACGTGCAGCGTACCCTGATTGAACTGACAGCACTAAGTATCAGCAATGAGGTGTTAAAATCGGGCAGCGATGTAGCCATCCTCTGCGGCGGAGGGGCGAAGAATGGCTTCCTTGTCGAGCGTCTCAAGGCATTGATGCCGGGTGTCGAAGTGGGCATTGCCAAGCACGCAGACCAGATCGAGGCGATGTGCTTTGCGTGGCTGGCGTACAAGCGTCTGCACAAGGAGCCGGTCAACCTCAAGGATGTCACAGGCGCATCGGACAATACACTATTAGGCGGAATCTATGAATGAAAAACTATTAGCGTGGCTTGAACGCTACGGGATCGAAGGGGCGTTGCAGCCACTCACAGGCGATGCAAGCTTTCGGAAATACTATCGGGTATCAGACAGTTTTCACAAAGGTATCGTGATGGATGCTTCCGCACAGCCAGAGAGTGTCGCCCCCTTTGTCGATATCGCGCATCGTCTTTATGAAGCAGGGGTACGCACTCCCAAGATCAATGCATTTGATGCCAAGGAGGGCTTCATCTTCATGGAGGATCTCGGCAGCCGCC